>NZ_VPBU01000009.1:0-117453 GCF_013418565.1 Acinetobacter sp. YH12135 | reverse complement strand
TGCAGTGCAACCGAAGCGATCGAGGTATTAGGATTTTTGCAGGCATTGATAATACTGAGTTTGAATTCTTTGCTGTATTTTCGGCGTTTTTTAGCAACAGGAGGTGTTGCTGAATATATATCCATGTTCATGGATTAAGTCCCCACTTGTTTTTAGGTGGGAACTAAATTAAGGCTTATAGGATCGCTTGGTAAGGCTGTGTTAGCCGGATGCTTACAAATAAGATTGAACACTGAGTATAAAAAATCCCGCACAAGTTGCGGGATTTTTTTCATTTGGAATTAACAGAATTTCATACCACCATAACAGTTAGGGGTGACGTTCTGGTTTTGTAAAACCTTATCCGTTAATGTAATCGTAGCAGGGTTCTGAGTAGTATATTGCCCCACATTAATATTTAATTTTTTTTCAACAGGTATTCCAGCTAAAGATCCTAACGCAGCAAAAAAACCAACATCAATTGGTTCAGATTTATAAAGTAAATAATCACTAATTGCTTCAGCTACTTGTGGTAATACCGCAGAAATATCAACCTTATCTGTTGTTGCTAAATATCCCAGTTGTATAGGTTCTTTAAAAGACATCCACCACCCTTGTTGTGCAACATCGCCCTGATCAGCCCCCTGCCAATGCACAGGTTTACTTTGCAAAGATAAATAGCCCCCCGTACCATTGAGTGGAATATTGTGAATCATATTTAAAGCTTGAACAAAAGTAATATCCATATTAAGTTCATCCAAACTCGAACCTGCTGCCATTTTAAAGAATGAGTGCGTACCAACCGTACCTAATAAAGCCGGGAATTCCACATAAAGCTGGTCTTTTGAGAAGTCAGGAGTTCCCTGAACACTACCTGGTAAACTCTTACCCGACTCTGCAGCAGCTAAAGGAATAGAAGGAATAGATGAGCGAATACCACTCACTTTGGCAGCAGTCATACGTTGACCCGTAACCACCGTTTCTGGCATAGTAAAATCTACTTTCATAGAAGGAACTGTAATCCCTGTATGCCCTTCTGTTCTAACACCATTTGTAAATGGCTTACTATCAAACTGTCTTGTTTGCCCCAAAGCCTTTAAACGACCAGAAATAATTTCATCCTCGGTCATACCAAATGTCGCTTGCTCAGTAAATGAATGACCTTGAGTTTGTGCCATTTTCATATAACCACTAAAACTTTTAATCCCGTCATTTGGGTTTTGTACGTTATCTGTACCCAAAGTTAGTAGACCTAAAATTTCTTCAGCACCTAAACGAAAACCAACCACTTCACGTGTTGACGCACTATTTCCACTAATTGCAAACTCAATAAATGGATTGGTAATTTGCGCACTAGTACCCGCACGTTCACCATTAAACTCTGGACTACCTGTTGAATCATGGGACTTATTCAAACCACTTAGTGCAATATTAGAAATATCAATATCACATCCCGCTTTACCACCAATCGCATTATTTACACCACCACAACCTAATTGTAGTGTTTTAATGTTGGCATTAAGCTCCATGAGTGCATCAACACTCAGCTTATAAAAGTTGAGCCCTTGTGATTGATCTGTCGCAGTCATCAGGTTCAAAAGTGCCTGACCTTGTACATGAGATAACTGATCATCATTTAAAGCCTGCATCGCTTGAGCAGAATTGAATGAAAAAGCTGTACTTAAAATAGATGCAACTAAAATCGGTTTTTTCATTTTATTTCTATCCTTTAGCGTGGCGTAATGCCCAATGTACTGCGCATGGTTCCACCTGTAAGCGCGACAGATGCGATTTTCTGCATATTGCCATTGGTAGACATTGCAAAGTCTGTTTTAAAGGGTTGAGCAATATCATTTTTATAATTAAATTTAACTTGATTGTCTAAAGTAACCGTATCTGCACTAACGACGACTTTTCCTTTAACACCTAAATGCCCTTCCATACGATTCAAGTTAATTGAAGAAGTTTGAACAGTTTCATGATTCACTTGATCTTCATTAATCAAACTAAAATAACTACCTAAATTATTCGGATCTGCCTGTTCTGTGCTATCTAGACTTCTAAACTTAAAGTTCGCATCAAAAGACAAAAAATTTGAGTTCGGATTAGTAGCGGTTGGATCCATTCCAGGAATTACCAACAATTCACCATTTCCATCTAATTTAAACGCAATTGTGGTTAACACATCATCTTTCTTAGAGAAATTGTCGTAGGGTACAAAGCTACCGCATTTCGTTGATTCTGTGACGCAATTGTATTTTGAACCTGGTAATTGCCCAATCGCTAACTCTGCTTTTGCTGCAACCAATAAATGATCTGCACGAATATAAATCCCATCATCTTCATAACCAATCACACCGTCGGACTGAATTAATGCATCAATATTTCTTAAACCAGCATAATAGTTAACAGTTTCTCCTGCATGCAGGCTGTTTTGCCCATCAATTAGGATAATAGAAGTGGTACTGGGCAAGCCTGTTTTTGAATCTATGCCATAACCTTCGGTAGAAACCATGGCGTTATAACCAATTCCCGTTTTATTCGTTCCATCATAAGGTGACAAATATTGTTTACCCGACAAGGCCACATTGGCATTTAAATTATAAATTGGAATTCCAATACCCCAAGAACCACCATCCCCTGTCAATTCATTTAAAGAGTTATCAGAAATAATTCTCGCTTTGGCCGCAATAGACTGAAAGTCCATACCACGAACAGCAATGAGTGAGAACTGATCACCTTCAAGCTCACTCGATAGCAACTGGTTTAAAATAGGACTGGTTGCACCAATGGTATTTTTAATATTTTCATTGACTAAAAAATTGAGATTTTTCGCTTGTACGGTATTAATATAAATATCGCCAAAATCGATATAGGCATTTTTATTGTGTAAATTACCTTGTGCATCACGGGTAGTTAGCGGTCTTAAATTCGAAAACTCAACCGCATAACTGCCTTTTCCTGTGTGCCCAATTTCTAAAGTTGTTGGTAATTGTCCTGCGGTCAAACCTGTCGTATTTTGATTGGTAAAATCAGCAGATAAGCCCAAATGCAAACCACCTTGCCCCACCACAGTATCGTAGCCTGTAACTGCGGTATTTTTAGTTTCAATTACACCATTGACCTTATTCGAAACGTCAAAATTGGCAACATTTTTTTGCTGCCCATTAAAAAACAATTTCGCATTGCTCACTGCACCAGATGCACCAAAGCGAATTAAATTTTTATCATCATAACGCAAGTCAATATTGACCCCAGGATTGGTTGCATTTTGTCGGCTACTTGCAACATCACTCAGGTCTTTCACTCGTCCAAGATTAACAAAATGGTCGGTGGTACCATTTTTAGTGGTAAAGACCAATCCCTCATCGGCATCAATATACATATAGCCGTCAGTCGCAAAATTAAAGTTAAAATCATGCAAAGATAATTGATGCTTACCTAAACCATGACTAATATTGGCATTCTGTAACTGGAAGTTTAAATGTGCCGTTTCATTTTGATTGAATAAACCTGCTTTGGTTTCTAATAATACTTTTAAAGGTGATTTCGTTTCTAAGCCGAACTGACCCAAACTTTGTGTTTCTTTAGTACAACTATTTCCGACACAGTTCTTTTTGACTAAGTTTAAATCTGCAGTCGCTTGAAAAGCGTCAATACTCGCATCTATACGCACACCTGCGCCAACATCAGTTTTCCCCACATCTAAAGCAAGCTTACTGATAATAGGCTGGTTATTCTGTCCTTGAATTTCTACATTATGTAAGCCTAAACCCTGTTGAGTTCCAGCCACTAAATCAGGATCATACCAATTGACTTGATTAATCGTGGCTTTAGACATTTCATGGGTGATTACAATACCATCTTGCCCACTTACATCAGACAAATGCTGGTCTGCAATCAGCTCTAAAGCATACACTTGTTGCGCACAAAGTACGCTCAATGTTAATAAATTCAACTGCATTATTTTTTTCATTTTTATTTCCCTATACTGTACTTAATCCTATATTCAACAACGACTTGCTGCTGAACCTGTACAGTTGTAGCTAAATATTTTCACATTGCCAGACATGTGCATATTGCCGTGAATATTTAAGCCCATAAATCCTTTTTCGGCGCCCCGATCAAACAATGGTACATCCAAAGATACCTCACTACCGATCGTTCCATCTGCTAAAATTTGTTTTGAATTATATTTCTCATAAACTGTTGAATTTGCATAACCCTCACCTTCAAGTTTAGAACCTGTTTCAATCGCCATGGTTGCAAAACCCAAATTTCTTATTTTCAACGGCTTATCATCATAAAACTTAAGCTGCATAGCCGTTTGTGGGTCATTTTTATGATTAATAATAGTCGTGCCATCTAAAGAAAACTTATCAATTTGTAGGGTGCCTTGAATTTGCTTAAATACCAGCCATTTTTTATTACCGTTATTATCTTCATGGTTATTGGGTGCAATCGCTAAACGACAGAGCACATTATTGTCAGCACAATTTTCACTATAGCGATAATAAACTTCTGTAGGTTTAGTCCCGCCATTAAATTTTGAAATATTGCTGAGTTCTAAATTTTCAGCATATTCATGGTTTAACGACAACGTCCAACTGAGATCTGCACCCCCTTGACCTGTTGCTTGGGTTAATTCATGATTTTCCAGTGCAATTAAATTGGCATGGGTCAAAGGACTACACATCAATGCAATACAAGACAGTTTTTTCAACATGATGATTCTCCTTTTATAGACCTGTTGTTTTAAATTTAAGGTGCTGAATCAGCACACCATCTATTGCAACTGAACCTAGATTCTTAGCAGTACCATCTACACCCTTAAATACAACACCTGTGGCATTATCATGATCCTTGGCACGCAACATATTATTTGGCAAGCGTTCTACAGTACCAATTGCAATACTACTATGCGTCGCATTACGTCCTTGATACATCGCAGTACTATCATTGACATTGGCTTTTAGCGGTGTGCCACAGCTCACCACATTACAGGTTGAACCTGTAAATGCTGTAGAACCTAAATACCCACCCTTTCCGTCTTCATAATTTTGATAAATTTTATTGTAAATTTCAGGAACATTCGGAATACGTGTGACTTCCAGCACAATATTATTGCCCTCAGAACCAACCACAAAAGGCTGATACATATTCCCTAAAACTAAATTGACATTTGGACTATATAAGTACAAACCCTCTGTATCATGAAAAACTGGTGCTAATGAACCATCTATTGCTGGTGTGACCGCCGTTCCATCCAAAGTATCTGATTTTGCTGCTGTACTAATGCGGATCCCTTTACTATCTAAGTTTGAATCTGTGAAACTTAAATTCGCAGGATTATCATTAGTATTTAAACGCAATACACTTGCCATACCCAATGTTTGATGATGATTTGGATTATCAGAATCTAAAGTCTGAAATAGTCGAGTCTGCGAACCATTTAAACTTAAACCATTGGCAATAAACTGAGTACGCAAACGGTACTCTTTATCTAAACCAGATTTTGGCGCCCCAGTGCTTGGATCTACCTCTGCGCTTGAGTTCAACTGACGTGAAAAAATATCAGTCCAAAAACCCAATTTAATATTATTATCACTTTCAGTTGGCGTTGTAGTTGCGAGCGGTGCCTCTAATGCTAAATAACCAACATCTTTTTCTATATTTTTAAATTGTTTTACTTTTTCTGTGCCTGCACGGAATAACCATGGATTGTCTGCGGAACCCCAGTTAAAGCCCTGATTGCTATAACGGCTACTTAATGAGTTATCACTTTTAGATAATGCTAAACCATAAATAAAAACATCTGCTTTGGTTCTATTATGCGTTATATTTGCTTGCTGATTTACAGTATCACGTATTACTTGATTCGCATGCAATTCAACCTGTTTTAATGCATACACCTCTGCCAATGCTTTCGCATTTTTTACGGCGATAGGTGTCGCATCAATTGTTAGTTTTGCATTTACACGGCTAGTTAATTCATTCTTCCACTGATCAACATTATTTAAATCATTTAAAGCTGCATCACGCGAACGCTTCCTCTTTTCATTAGGTAATAAAAACCAATTCGCTCCCACATTATAAACTTCATTATACCAATAATCGTAACGTTGTTTATAAAGGGTTCCCGCCTGATCACTATACTCATATTCACGATAAGTTTTTTCATTTTCAACTTTCTTTGCTGCAAATGCTTTATCAAACTCACCCTGATAAACACGATTATATTCTGCAGTTTCCGATGTCTTATACACTGCTTTATATGAATTATCATATTGATTCGTATAAGCAATTTTATATTTTTCTTCAAACTGCTTATTTTGAATATATTGATAATTCTCCCCCGTCGGGATAATACGAATAAAGCCCGTATCATATTGACTTGGGTTTTCTAAGCCACGTGTATAGCTCGACCCTGTAGAAAGATCGTTCGGTTGCTGGAACACCATCTTGAAGTCATCAAGAACTAAAGCAACCCCTTCGCCTGTGGTATTTGACAAAGAGTCATCGGAGAGTGCTTGTAAAGCATAACTCGGATTCGTCAAAAATAAGCCTATCGCAGTGGCTAAGCAACGCTTACGAAAAGGGAAAGTAATTGCGTGTTCAGTCATCTCGACCTTCCTTTTATCTGATGCTCCGCATCTTTCTTTTATTTATCTATAGCTTGGCTATTTATTTGAGTGTTTTTATCCTTAAAAACGTGATTATGCCAAACCATTCTCATATTTAATTATGCTGAATATTTATGCAAATGCAAAACAAACTGGCTAAACAGCACAGCTTTCCGATGAATGAAAAAAAAGCGAGCACATTGGCTCGCTTGTTCAACAGAAAAATTGTGATGGGTTAATCACTTATGCTTTAGGCAAGGTCACGCCTGTCTGCCCTTGATATTTACCACCACGGTCTTTGTACGAGGTTTCACAAACTTCATCTGATTCAAAGAACAACATTTGTGCCACACCTTCGCCTGCATAAATACGTGCAGGTAAGTTCGTGGTATTGGAAAACTCTAAAGTTACATGACCTTCCCACTCTGGTTCGAGTGGCGTCACATTCACAATAATACCGCAACGTGCATAGGTCGATTTACCTAAACACACTGTCAATACATTGCGCGGAATACGGAAATATTCAACGGTACGCGCCAATGCAAACGAGTTTGGCGGAATGATGCACACATCTGACTCAATATCGATAAAACTTTTTTCATCAAAGTTTTTTGGATCGACAATTGCGGAGTGAACATTGGTAAAGACTTTAAATTCACGTGCACAACGTACATCATAACCATAACTAGAAACACCATAAGAAATGAGTTTCTCGCCATTTTCGTCAAAGCGAACTTGGTTTTCTGCATACGGTTCAATCATGCCGTGTTTTTCGCTCATTTCGCGAATCCAACGATCAGACTTAATTGCCATTTATTTTCTATCCAAAATATGAATGTTTAACTGTGCTGTACTTTAACTGAAATCTAAGTTAATGAAAACCAGCCGTTTCCCTCACATCGCTTTTTTAAGTGCAATGATTAGGGGCTGTTGACAATTCGTCTATGTTTGCGACATGAGAGATATATCTCGCAAGGTTTTTTAGCTGATATAAGGCATGGGACAGGAAATTTAGTCATTCTAAATGACTGGCACATAACGCAATAGCAGCAAAAAATATGCTTGTCCCCTTGCGCAGCAAACAAAGCAATGCTTTGTTCTCGCTCATGTGGCTAAAACTTTCTCAGATTGCGTTATGAAACTTGGCAATAGACCCACTATTCCCTGCGTTTCATGCCTGATCTGCTCAGTTTTAGCCTACAGCGCAAGCCATTTATGAAATGTCAACAGACCCTATTTCCAGTAGATACAACTTTTAGATACAACGTTGGCTTTATAGACTCAACAAAGCCGAATAACTTAAAGGAATTGAAAAGCTCAGCAACACAATAGAAGCTGTTTTTTGTAGATTGCACTGATTGAGCCAGCTAATTTTATTTTTAGCGAGCACCGAACCAATAAATGTCCAGAAAAAAGCAATCGGCACGATTAAACATAAAAATGCCAACATGTGTGCCACATAATAGTCTGCTTTTACCCATGCAATCGTTGGGAAAATTGCAGAGGCGAACAACAATGCTTTAGGATTCAGTAAAGTCGCTAAAAATAGCTCACTCGCACGGATCGTAGGTTGATTAAAGCTTTGCTCGACTTTAGCCGTGCGCCATAATTTAATCGCCAAGAAAATAATATAGCTTGCACTGAATAATTTTAGAATGGTGGGCAACAACGGGAGATGAGTAGACACCGTACCAATTAAGGCGCCCCAAAGTGTAATAGAAATCAAATAACCCAATGCTTCTGCTGGAATTAATCGGAAAGATTTGCGGATACCAACCTGAATACCTGATGATGCAAGCAAGGTATTGGTTGGCCCTGGTGTCAATAAAATTGTGATCACCAAACCGATAAAAAACCATGAAATCATGCATTGACCTCACTACTGAATGAGCGCAGATTAAAATAGTTCATTGCAATTGGCAAAAAGTATTTTGTAAGACAAATTCTTGATCAGTTTAACATTTTAAATTTATTATTTTATTCAATCACTTATATAAAAAATATTTTTTAATTAAATGGTAACTTATAAGTCATTTTATCTTAACATTTTTAAGGTATTTAGAGATTAAACACCATTAAATCAGATGCTTGTGTATTTTTTAATCAAAAAAAATAGCTCACCGAAGTGAGCCAAATTTTCAAAATATTGTGACTTAGCTTTTAAAGATGAATCAGTCAAAATTTAAAGAATGATAACTTAATGACTGCAACTGCAATCATTCCAAGCTGAGATCCCTCACTAGAAAATACGATTCTGATCTTTTTCAGCTTTAGGCAGTTTTTTTGCAATTTGCTGAGCAATCGCAATGTAACTATCGGCAGCATCATCGCCTGCAATCACTGACGGCGTACCTGCATCGACATTTTCACGAATACTGACATTCAATGGTAAACGCCCAAGTAACGGAATGTCATATTGTTCTGCCAGTTTATCGCCACCACCTTGACCAAAAATTTGTTCTTCGTAGCCGCAGTTTGAGCAGATATGCGTCGACATATTCTCAATTACGCCCATGACAGGGATTTGCACACGATTAAATAGTTCGATGCCTTTGACAGCATCCATTAAGGCAACATTTTGTGGTGTAGTCACAATCACCGCTCCCGTTACAGGAATACGCTGTGCAAGTGTCAATTGAATATCCCCCGTTCCTGGTGGCATATCAATCATCAACACATCTAAATCTGGCCATAAAGTTTGATTAAAGAGCTGCATTAATGCACCTGTGGCTTTTGGTCCACGCCACGCTACAGGTGTATTGTGGTCACCTGTTAAATGTCCGATGGATAACACAGGCATCCCAAAAGCATCCAATGGTACAAATTGCTCAGCTTCAATCATTGGAGTTTTGCCAGCATTGCCGAGCATGGTCGGAATACTTGGACCATAAATATCAGCATCTAATACGCCAACTTTTAAGCCTAGCTTTTGTAATGCCAAAGCCAAATTTACAGTAGTGGTAGATTTTCCAACCCCACCTTTGCCCGAAGATACCAAAATTACGTTTTGAATACGCGGATGTTTCGGCACATCGCGCTGTTGTGGCGCAGCTTTTTGAATCGGTGGATTATTCGGATCGGCTTCTTGCATTGAACTTTGACCTGCAGCATCGACTACTGGCGGTAAATGAGATGCTACGGTCTGTGTGGTCGATGTTGAGCAGCTTTCACCTTCAGCATGTTGATGCCCACAACTTTCTTTTTTCTGTCCAGATTTCTGCTGAATCACATGCATATTCAGTTCTTTAATGCCGCATTTTTCTAAAGCATCTGCCAGTTCATCATGAATTTGTTGTAAATGTTGTTTTTCTTCAGGATAAGTATTGATGGTGATTTGCAGAATATCACCTTGCACATTCACTTGAGAAATACGATCTTTTAAAGCATGTTCAGATTCAGGCAATATATAACTTTGTAGCACGTGCTGAATAGCTTCCTCATTCACCGTATGCGAAGGTGAAAAAACTGATTTAAGTGAAGAAAGCCAAGACATAGATTTACTCCAAAGTTTGGAAATACCGCGATTTTGATAGTGTAACGATAATTCAGTATAAGGTTAAGTCGTGCTATCACTGAAATACTTAATTCTGAGCGTATTGCTTGGTTTTTACATGATTTATGGTCAAATGCAGACCAATTCCTTGTTTAGATATTGTATTTAGACTTCTAGGCGGATTTGAAAAGAATTCATGGAATCCCTTGTGCATCTATGTGCTATCTAAGGTAAAATTGCCCGAATTGCATCGTCCCTATTTGAGAGAGTTATATCCGTGCGTCAAATTTTAGTCACTAACGCCCTACCATACGCCAATGGCCCGATCCATATGGGTCACTTACTCGGTTATATCCAGGCAGATATCTGGGTTCGCGCCATGCGTGCAATGGGACATGACGTGACTTATGTCTGTGCGGATGATGCGCATGGTACAGCAATCATGCTGCGTGCCGAAGCCAACGGGATTAGCCCTGAACAGCAAATTGCCAATGTGCAACAAGAACACATTCGCGATTTTGACGGTTTTGGTGTGCATTTTGATCATTATGATTCAACGCATAGCGACACCAACCGCGCACGTGCCAGCGAAATTTATGTCAAAAACCGTGATGCAGGCAATATTGCTGTTCGTCCCGTCACGCAATTATTTGACCCTGAAAAAGGCATGTTCTTATCAGATCGTTTTATTAAAGGCACTTGCCCAAAATGTAAAGCGGAAGATCAATACGGCGATTCTTGCGAAGTTTGCGGCACAACCTATAATGCGACTGAGCTGATTAATCCAAAATCGACTTTGAGCGGTGCAACGCCAGTAGAAAAATCATCAGATCATTACTTCTTTAAATTGCCTAATTTTGGCGAATATTTGCAAAAATGGACACGCGATGAAGGTCGTTTGCCAGTTTCGATCGCCAACAAATTAGATGAATGGTTTGAAAATGGCTTGAATGACTGGGATATTTCACGTGATGCACCATATTTTGGTTTTGAAATTCCAGACGCACCAAATAAATATTTTTATGTATGGGTTGATGCGCCAATTGGTTATATGTCGAGTTTTGAAAACTACGTAAAAACCAAACGCCCTGACCTAAATTTTGACGATTACTGGAAAAAAGATTCAGACAAAGAAGTCTATCACTTCATTGGTAAAGACATCGTATATTTCCACGCTTTATTCTGGCCTGCAATGTTAGATGGTGCGGGTTATCGCACGCCTACAGGTTTATTTGTAAATGGTTTCTTGACTGTAAATGGTCAAAAAATGTCGAAATCTCGCGGCACATTTATTAAAGCAGAAACGTATTTACAGCATTTAAATCCTGAATATTTACGCTATTACTTTGCATCAAAACTGTCTGATAAAGTTGAAGACTCTGACTTAAATCTGGATGATTTTGTGCAGAAAGTAAACTCTGATCTTGTAGGTAAAGTGGTGAATATTGCCAGTCGTTGTGCCAAATTCATCAACACTAAATTTGATAACAAATTAAGTGCAAACTGCGCTGAACCTGAGTTAGTACAAAGCTTTATTGCTGCAGGTGACTCGATTGCCAAAGCATACGAAGAGCGTGAATTCTCTGCGGCAATTCGTGAAATTATGGCGCTTGCTGACCGCGCCAACCAATATATTGATGAGAAAAAGCCTTGGGCTTTAGCCAAAATTGAAGGCGAAGAACAGCAAGTTCATGACGTATGTTCTATAGGGATTAACCTATTCCGTCAATTGGCGATTTATCTTGCGCCTGTACTGCCAACCTTGGCTGAACAAGTTCAAGCCTTCTTACAGTTAGATAGCTTTAACTTTGAATCACGTAAAACTGTTTTAGTCGGTCATGAAATTGCGTTGTTCCAACCACTCATGCAACGTGTTGATCCGAAAGCGGTAGCTGCAATGGTAGATGCATCTAAAGATTCTTTAGCCGCACCTGCTGAAGCACCAAAAACGGAAAAGAAAAAAGAAAAAGCCAAAGAGAAAAAAGCAGAACCAAAAGTCGGTGAAGCGGAAATTATCACGATTGATGACTTTGTCAAAATTGATTTACGTGTTGCAGAAGTTTTAGAGGCTGCAACCGTTGAAGGTTCAGACAAACTGCTTCAATTAACTTTAAATGTAGGTGAAGCTGAGCCACGTAATGTGTTTAGTGGTATTCGTGAATTTTATCAACCAGAAGATTTAAAAGGCAAATTGGTGGTGATGGTGGCTAACCTTGCACCTCGTAAAATGCGTTTTGGTATTTCTAACGGTATGGTACTTGCTGCGGGTAATGGCGAAGGTGTTTGGGTGATTTCACCTGAATCTGGCGCAAAACCGGGTGATAAAGTGTCTTAATTTTTAGACACTGATAAAAAGCCCTGCTATATTTTAGTGGGGTTTTTTTATAGTTATAAATAATGAATAGATGGATAAAGTTTTTTTGCTTAGTTCTACCAATAGTCTTGATAATTATTAGTTTGCTAGCTACCTATTTTATTTTTACCAACAAAGCTTTTCAAATTGGAGTAACCTCCTTGATTGATCCAAATTTAGGAGCTTCTTTAGGTAATTTGTATGGAGGAGTTATAGGTACTCTCTTAAGTGCATCAAGCATATTCCTCTTGATTTATACAATTATTAATCAAAAAGATGAAGCACAGAAAAATAATTTAAAGTCTAATTTTTTTAAAATGATTGATTATCACAACCAACATTTGATAAATATTTCTTTACCCAATACCAATCCGCAACACCCACCAAAAGAAGGGAAAAAGGCTTTTGTAACCTTCAAAATTCAGTTCAAACGAATTTTAGAAACGATTCAAGAAATTTCTGTACAAGAAAATCTCCAACTCAATAAATCACAAATATTAGATATCTCATACGTTATTTTTTACTTTGGTATAGAGGGAAGTTGGACGACATTTATAGTAAATAAACTATCAAGGTATAATGGATTTAATGAAGAATTAGTTATTAAAATTCAGAAAAGGTTAATGGAAAAGGATTTTAGAGGCTGCTTATTGAAAACCAATCAAACTCATTTAAGCTCTTATTTTAGAAATATGTATAATGCTATAAAAATAGTAGATGAATCAACAATCCTAAGTGATTTTGAAAAATACGAGTTAATAAAAATTTACCGTGCTCAACTTTCAAACCCTGAGCTTTATATCCTTTTTTTCAATATTTTATCGCGTTTTGGAAAAAAATGGCTCCAAAATAATTTTATAAATAAATATGATTTTATTAAAAATATTCCATTTGAATATTGTGACGGATATGACCCTAAACATTACTTTCCATCTATCAAATTCGAAGAGGATGAATATTGATTTAAGTACTAACGCACAGAAAGGTGACATGGATGTAGCCTGTTCGTTAGGCACACGGACGTGCCCTCTAACGAACAAAGGATTTTTGTTACTTTTGATCCTTTAAAAGTAAGGCAAACATTTTAATTATTAGAATACCCTCATCCCAATCTTCTCCCAAAAGGCATAGGTATCTACACAAATAAATCACTTCATCCCAAAAATTAACTTTAATCCCAATACTGTCATGACCGCCCCTGCTGCACGGTCAAAAATAGCCTTAAACTTAATATAAGCCTGACGCGGTTTTTCTGCAGACAAAGCCACTGCAACCAATGAACACCAACCTGCATCAATAAAAAAACACAGAATTGGCAGCACCACATAAAAATAGTTCGGAATTTCTTTAGGCAACAAAGCCGTAAAAATACTCGCCAAGACAATTGCAATTTTAGGGTTAGATAACTGCGTAATTAAACCTGTAGTAAACGCACGGCGCAGTGACATTTGCTGTCCATGTGCAAGATTGGTTTGAATAGGCGCTTTGGCATGCTTCACAATTTTATAAGCCAAAAACAACAAATATAAACCACCACAAATTTTAAGCAGAAAATATGCTGAAGGCACTGCCAATAAAATAGCCTGCAACCCCATCACCGCCAATAAACCAAAAATTGCGGCACCCGTACCCGTGCCTAAAGCCGTAAATAAACCATGCTTACGTGAAATGGCTATCGAATTTTTTGCCACATAAATAAAGGTAGGCCCAGGACTAATTGCCCCCAACATTAATGCCAAAGCAATAGAGCCTAAAATCAATAATGATTCCAAGATAGACCTCAAGATTAGAATAATTTTCAATTATTTATTTTACTTAAAAAACCATAATAGAAGATATAATTTTTTTGATTTATGTTTATAAATTTAAGGATTTTTCAAGCAATTTGATATTTATTAAAAAAACCAAAAATAGAGTAAAAACTCAATTTAATTTCAATATCAAACAGTTAAAACATAGCATATGAACAGTAAAATTTTATTGTGCATCCATTTTTTCTATTAAAGTTTTTTTCTGATAATAATTTATCATCGATTTTTAGCAGAACTTTCATATATTTTTAAAACATATAATCCCATAATAAAATTACGGCTTTAATTTTCTTTAGAACTACAAACGAGGCACATCAGATGCAAAATAAAAGACTGAAAACATTAGACCGCTCTAAATCACATCTTTGGATTGTAGGTGGAGGCATAGCTGGTATGGCTGCTGCTGCTTTTGCGATTCGTGATGCTAAAGTGCCAGCTGAACATATCCATATTTTAGAAGAATTGAATGTTTCTGGTGGTTCGATGGATGGTGGACATAATCCGCTTAATCCGAACCAAGCATGGGTCACACGTGGTGGACGTATGCTAACTGATGAGACTTATTTGTGTACTTGGGATTTATTTTCAAGCATCCCATCTTTAGAAAATCCAGACATTTCTGTTCGTGAAGAATGTCGTGAATTTAACGAACAAGTTAAAACCAATGCTCAAGCACGTTTGATCGACTCAAATCATATTATTGCAGAAGCTCAAAAATTGGGGTTATCAACGCTCAACCGTGCTCAAATGTTACGTCTACTGGCATTAAAAGAAGATCGTATCGGTAGTCGCCGTATTGATGAATTTTTTGATGATGCATTTTTCCAAAGTAATTTTTGGCGGATGTGGCGAACCACGTTTGCCTTTCAAAAATGGCATAGCGCAGCGGAATTACGCCGTTATTTTCTACGTTTCATTCAAGAATTACCACGCATCCATACCTTAGCAGGTGTGAAACGAACTAAATACAATCAATATGATTCAATGATTCATCCTCTACAACGCTGGTTGGTGGAACAAGGCGTTGATGTTCGTTTCGGTAGTTATGTCACAGATGCAGACTTTGTCGAAGATGCCCAAACGAAGGAACGTAAGGCAACCCAACTTTATGTCAACATTCCAGAAGGCACTGAACAAATTCAACTGGGTGAGCATGATCTTGCGCTCTTTACTTTAGGTTCGATTACTGCTGATTCACGTTATGGCGATAAATTCGATGTTCCTGAGCTAATTCGTGATCGACAAGATCATGGCTGGCGTTTGTGGGAAACATTGGCTCAAAAAGCTCCTGATTTTGGTCGTCCAATGACCTTCTATGGCAACATTGATGAGCATAAATGGAAATCCTTTACGCTCACCATGCATGATGATGTGCTGCTAAAACGGATTATTGATTACACAGGAAATGAACCGGGTACAGGTGCACTCATGACTTGGTTTGAATCTGGTTGGCATCTATCTGTGGTCGTTCCAGCTCAACCGCATTTTGCTGACTTACCAGAAGGTAAATTCACCTTATGGGGTTATGGTTTTGAAATTGACCATATCGGCGATTACATTAAAAAACCGATGAGTGAAGCGACGGGTCAAGAGATTTTAATTGAGTTGATTCATCAACTTGGTTTCGATGACATTTTGGATCATGTGTTGGCACATACCGACATTACCACAGTAATGATGCCTTATGCTTCTGCCCTATTTGCATGTCGTAAAGCAGGTGATCGTCCATGGGTCATTCCAGAAAATGCGGTCAACTTTGCTTTCTTAGGTCAATTCGTAGAGCTTGAAGATGATGTGGTTTTCACTGTGGAATATTCCGTACGTTGTGCCATGATTGCCATTTATCAGCTCTTAGGTGTCGAACGTGAAATTCCAGAGATTTACAATGGTTTACTCGATCCTAAAGTTGGCTTAAATGCTTTGGAAGCAGTTTTTCATTAAATTTTAAAAAGCCATAGGGTAAATTGCTACCCTATGGTTATTCAACTTACTTTGATAAAACGATCTTTGTACACGACAAAAAAGATAACTCATTGAAATAATGGCATAATACTTGTTTTCTGACGATGAATATGATGACACATTTCAATGAGTTACATCTCTTCTTAAACAAATATCTAAAGTGGAGTAAGTCACATGTAAAATGTTTTACACTGATTATGCTGGCATTAATTGTAAAACAGACATGTAATCTTTCTTCTGCATCTAAAGCCTTACCCATCACGTGCTTACCACAATCATTTTATCGACGTATACAACGCTTCTTTGCAGATCAGTATTTCGATTATCGTCAAATTTCTCAGTTAATTTTCAATATATTTTTATTCGATAAAGTCCAATTAACTTTGGATAGAACCAGCTGGAAATGGGGAAAACGAGATATCAATATCTTGATGTTAGCCATCGTCTATCGTGGAATAGCGATACCTATTGTTTGAACATTGCTCAATGAGCTAGGCCATGTGGAACAGATTTCCCCCCGCTGCGGGTTCAGAGTTCAGTGTACTTAAACCTGACAATCCCACAGGAAATTTTACCAAAGTCGTTCAACGTATAGCGGTACGTATCACCATTGATCCGAATCAAAAAGGGATCGAAAATCTACGCCCTGGTATGTCGGTGATCACGTCGGTGGATACCGACTCATAAACCAACACTGACATTCTCAATCAAATACATTTACAATGTGGTCAAATTCATTTCTCGTTCGCAAAAAATGTTTGATCACATTGCTTTTCCTACCCCTTATCAAACATTAGAACTTCCCCAGCCTGTTCAACTGACCATCAAACGCCTTGATCAGATTCATCCCCAGATTTCGGGCAACAAGTTTTTTAAACTCAAATACAACCTCTTGGCAGCACAACAGCAAGGTTTTTCTCAAGTCCTCACTTTTGGCGGTGCATTTTCCAATCATATTGCAGCAACAGCTTTTGCAGCACAGCATTTTGGTTTTCAAAGTATCGGCATCATTCGTGGTCAGGAACTTGCGACCCAAGACTTAAATCCTACCCTACAAACAGCGCAAGATTTTGGCATGCAACTGCATTTTGTCAGCCGAGCCGAATATCGTCTGCGCCATGAAGTAGAATATTTACAACAACTTCAACAGCAATATCCTCAAGCCTTTATTATTCCAGAGGGTGGAAGCAATTCCCTTGCCATTCAAGGGACACAGGAAATCCTCTCCCCTGATGATTTAGAAAATTATGACGTAATTTGTTGTGCCGTGGGTACAGGTGGAACTCTTGCAGGCATCATTGAAAGCAGTTCAGATCACCAGCACATTTTAGGCTTTTCAGCCTTGAAAGGTGATTTTCTCAAACAGGACATTCAACAATGGACTGATAAAAGCAATTGGTCTTTAACCGATGCTTATTGTGGTGGCGGCTATGCCAAAACTACAGCTGAATTATTGAAATTTATTCAAAATTTTGAGCAAAAATATCAAATTCCACTCGAACACATTTATACAGGTAAAATGATGATGGGAATTCTTGATTTAATCCAGCACAATCATTTCCCTGCCCACACTCGAATCCTGGCCATTCATACAGGTGGGTTGCAAGGAAAGCTTAAAGCATATTAAAACCCCCACAAATCTTTTATAATTGCTCGCTTTTCGTCTACCGAGTAATACTCATGGTTCATCAGGTTGATGTTGTTGTTTTAGGTGCGGGTGCATCAGGCTTGATGTTGGCTGCAGAGGCTGGTAAACGTGGGCGTTCGGTTGTGGTACTGGAAAAGGCCAATAAAGTGGGAAAAAAAATTCTGATGTCTGGTGGTGGTAAATGTAATTTCACCAATTTAGAAGTCGAACCAAACCATTATATTTCACATAATCCACATTTTGTCATTTCTGCTCTCACCCGTTATACCAACTGGGATTTTATTGATTTAGTCTGCGAATATGGCATTGAATATGAAGAACGTAAACACGGACAATTATTCACTTTAAACGGCGCTAAAGAAATTTTAGCCATGCTCTTGGCCGAATGTGAAAAAACCAATCTGGTCGATATTCAAACCAATTGTGAAGTCAAAGCTGTGAATGCCCTAGATGATCAAGGTTTTCAAATTGCAACGACTTTGGGGTATTTCCAAGCAAGCACTGTGGTCGTAGCCACAGGTGGTTTATCTATTCCAACTTTAGGTGGCTCTGGAATTGGCTATGAAATTGCCAAACAGTTCGGTCATCGTGTTTACCCGACCCGTGCAGGTTTAGTGCCTTTTACCTTCTCAGACAGCTTTAAAGAAGTCACTACACGTTTAAGCGGTAATGCGGTGGATGCGACTTTATCAAATTCATTAAATAGTTTTACCGAAGCATTGCTATTTACCCATCGTGGTTTGAGTGGGCCAAGCGCCTTACAGCTTTCTAATTATTGGGATGTCGGACAAAGTTTTAAAATTAACTTTTTGCCATACTTAGAACTCTATGACTTTTTTAAAAACAAAAAGCAAAGCAGTCCTAAAGTTTTACTACGCACCTTGCTCAACGAACATTTGCCAAAAAGTGTAGTGGCTGAATTGCAGCAACTGATCTGGCCTACGCTCTCTGAAACGGCAATTGGCAATATCAGTGATGAAAAACTAGAACAGATTGCAGCACGTTTAAATGCCTTTGAAGTCAAACCATCAGGCACAGAAGGTTATCGTACTGCCGAAGTCACTTTAGGCGGAGTCGATACCCAAGAAGTTTCCTCTAAAACTATGGAAAGTAAAAAACAAAAAGGCTTGTATTTTGTTGGGGAAGTTTTAGATGTAACGGGACATTTGGGCGGCTATAATTTCCAATGGGCGTGGTCATCTGCACATGCGGCATCGGAGTACGTTTAAGCTAGCTTCCAAATGACATGCGAATAAGGTATGAACTAGGAATGCCTCCAGTCTAAACAGAGCAATATTGATCTTGCTAATCAAATTGCAAAATGACAAAAGCCAGTTTTTCTAAACTGGCTTTTTCTTTAACACCGTCACGCACTATAAAGACTTAGCAATACGTGAATCCTGTTATTTTATTCTAAATAATCGGTACGAAATAATACCAATTTTGGCGTATTTGCCAAACGTGATTCAGTTTGCTGCATTTTAAGCACAGCATTTTGTTGATGCATAGGTAACGAATTTGCCACTTGAACTTTTAAACTGATACGTAATTTGTTTAGCATATTGATTTCTCTCATTATTGTCATCCTTGCGCGAATTTTAAGACTCAAATATTTCAGCTTGGTTAAAACCCAAGTTTTTTATTTTTCCCTTAAACCCTCATCAAGCTTTCCAAGTTATTGATCTGATTTATCCAAATCAGTCTTTGGCTCATTCCTGCCAAAGTTGATTAATTTTTAACATAATTTAAGAGCTTGGTCTATCCTCTTTTGGATGATTTTTCTCAACATTTTCAGTTGGTTTTGCGGTGGCTTCTGGCTTGGCAAAAACAAATTTATAGGCTGCAACAAAAAAGCCGATGGTGATGCCAGCAATCACGATTGGGGCAAAAAACTTATCGGGTGCTGATTTGGACATTAGTCTTTCCTCTTTTTTAATGAATACCGAAAAGAAATCGACCAATACGGTGATTGGTCGATCATCTTAGCGATTCAAATCAAAATTTGAACAGGTTATTTCGGGTCATTTTTTGGATGTTCATCAACATCTGGTTCAGCCTCACCTGTCGAACCAAATGGGTTGTTGACTGGTGGATGTTCAGGATCAACCTTTAACGTATCTGGCACTGCATGATCAGTTGCCGCTTCAGGTGTTGTAGTCACATCACTTACAGACGCTTGCGGCTGCTCAGATACAATAGGTGTCATCACACTTGATGCTGACGTTGCCGTTTCTGTCTTGTGCAAAGGATTCGGTTGATTTGCCTCACGTTTAGCTTTATCAATCAAATCAGTTAACACACGTTCTGCAGGTTGACGACCACCTAAACCAAAGGCAAGTGCGAAAGCCACTGCAACAGAACCAAGAGTTAAACCAAAGGCCAAGTTCACAATAGAGTCTGCAATACCCATCGCGCGTAAGCCCATGGCTACCACCAAGCCCATAATTAAAATACGGACTAAGTTTGCCAACCAACGCGAGCTGTTATATTCACCGCGCTGTACCACTTTGGCGACCAAATTCGCGAGCCAGAAACCCACCACCAAAATGACAGCACCCAACAGGATATCTGCACCAAACTGGATAAACATGGCAATCAAGCCGCTGACTTGATCAAAGCCCAAACGGTTCGCCGCTTCAGATACCGCAAATAGCATGGTAAAGAATACAATCAGATAACCGACTACACATGAAATTTTAGTCGTACCTAAAAAGCGCTGTAAGTCGAGTTTGGCAGGAATATCATCGACTCCTGTACCTGCAACCACTTCCACCACAATATTGGCTACAAAACGCGACACCACATAAGCCAAAATAAGAATCAGACCTGCCGCAATAATATGCGGGATCGCATTCATAATTTCATACAGCATGGCTGTCGCAGGCTGCGAAATGGCTTCAATTCCAAGTGCCTCAAAACCAATAATCAAGGCGGTGATGATCACCAAGGCGAAAACAAACGAACCGAGTAATTTAGGTAAATTTGAATTTTTAAAAATGCCAACTTTTTCAGCATGCTGTTGAATATTCAGGCTGCCTAATAAACCTTCGACAATGCCACGAACAATTTTTGCCAGAATGTATCCGACAAAAACAATCACGCCTGCAATGAAGATGTTCGGTAAATACAGCACAACTTCATTCACCATGTTTTGCACAGGGAACAACAGACCGTTTAAGCCTAAAATTGACAGCACAATTGGCAAGAACAGCAATAAAATCAGCCAATAAACAATTTCACTGATATTTTGACTTAAGCCACTCACACCCACATCGGCGCTGAGTTTTTCATCCAACTGAGTACGTGCCAACAGTTTTTGCATCCCCACTTTGACCAGATTTGCCAAAATCCACCCAATAAAAGCAACGGCTACAGCAGCCAGTAAAGAAGGAATAAACAGTAAGAACTGCTGAATCATATTACTGAATGGCCCACTGACACTGGTCAGATTCAACACATTCAGCGCACCAATGACCGCAATAATTAAAATCACCCAAAACACGACCCGCGACACAATCACTTCAATATTTGAACGATGCCCCGTTGCATTTGATAATTTTTGATCGGTACCTAATTTTTGTAGAACCTTTTTAATTCCACCCGCAACCAATAATGCAATCACCCACCCGACAAGTAAAATTGCGACTGCAGCTAAAATGGGTTGAAATTGCTCCCAATAATACATGGCATCAAAACCTCTGCCATGTAGGTTCCCATTAAAATAATCATTCATCTTGTTTAATCCTCATGGTGATTAGCTTCATTTTTAGGTTTGCACTACAGCGCAAAACTGCTTTTTATCGATTCAAATTATTGAGTAAAGCTCTACCCACCATAGAATTTGCATATTTTTTATTCAACCTTGGGATGCAGAATCGCAACAATTCTACAAAGGAGGGATAATAAACCTTGCGAAAATCCACAAAAAAGCCCTGCATCTAGGCAAGGCTGAATTTGTAAATACGATTTTTTGACGCTTAGGCTAAACTACCGATCTGTTGCTGTTGCAGTATTGCTGTCCTCTGCACGTGCTTCATCTCCAGCTGTGCCCGTTGTCGTGCTATTTGGCGTTGCTTGTTGTACGGTTGGATTAGGATGTCCAGGAGGTGCTTCGCTCGGACTCGGATTGCGATCCGCCATCATGTAAATCAGCAATGCCAATAAAAAGATTCCCACCAGTAGAAGCATATAGACTGGAATACGTTTTTTTCGCTTAATGTCTTCAGCTGAGTTTACATGAGGTGGTTTATTGAAATCATGCGGCATGTTCCCCTCACTTATGTATTTATCTGATGAATTTTCATACTAACAAGCTCCTCACGCTTATTGTGTGACAATACATAGCAAGATGGTGAAAAGATGTAATATACCTCAAGTACCACCTATGTTGCCCAATATCGACAAAGCTGCCTCTCACGGGGAAATGCGCTATAATCACGTACCGTTTTTTTGTGTACTTTGAACTTTATGGCGTATCGTCAACAAAGTGTATCGCTTGATCTTGACACTGACGTCACTCATCAATGTGCCTTGCACTATACCCGTGATGGGCATCTCATTGGTATTATTGAATTTAGCAAGCCCAGCTATCTGCTCAAATGGGGCGATTTGGAATATTTCCGTCGTCGTACCGAAGAATTTTCGGTCATGCCATTTCCAGATTGTGTGAATGCCATGATCATTGATATTCGCAACATTGCTGCATTTCTGGATAATGAAGTGCCAATTTTACCGTGGCGCTTACTTGAAGAAGAATGTCCTGTGCGTTTGGTGGTTCCTCAAGAGCGCTTAGAGCATTATGCAGGTTTTTTTGAACCGACTTGGCTAAGTAGCGATGTCGATAGCGCGATTCAGGAAATCCGCGAATATATGGATATGTTTGTGCACTAATTTCTTTGAAGAGTCACTTTCAAGCATTGCGTTCAAAAGTTGCTTTCAAAATTGAATCGCACCAAGCAAAAACCTCATCTGCAGCGTTGTAGATGAGGTTTTTATATGAATGGTGAAGATCACCTCAACAACCAATTTTTAGCGAATTGTGAAAATACATTTATTTTCAAAACTCGATTTAGGCAGCCACAAAACCTGCTTAAAACGCACCTGATCTATGCCAAAACTTCGCATTTTCTTAGATGTATAGCGCTTGATATTTTTCATATTCAGGAGTCTGCCCTGCAATGGTTGAGCTTTGCTGAACTTTAATTTTCTGAAAAAAAGCGGTTTCCTTTGCACGGATTGGGCCAATATATTCATTATACATTTGTTCCATTTCGGCACTTTCAAATTGCATTTTTTGCAAACTGCCACCATGCCAACCCAACTGACTACGCAAGTTTAAATATTTTACTTTGCCCGCAGGAAACACATAATTGGCACAAGAAGAAAAGCAATACTGCGCAACTTCTACATTAAGTTGATGGTCAAAGACCAAATTGCCCAAATCAATACCTAAGCCGATCTCGCCACCCCGACTGTTGATTTTTAAGGTATCAATCTTATCTGACTGTTTGAGTAATTCCGCTGCACGTGCGTTGGCTTCAGGGCTAAGTGGCCCATCATAAATGAGTACGTGATCTTGCACAGCAACCTGAGTTTCGACCGTTTCAGCCTGTACGGTTTGTGCGACTATAAACATCAGCCCTGCGCTGGCTATATATTTGAACAGTTGATATTTGAATAGTTGTATCACATCCTCACCAATAATTTTCAACTGCAATATTACCTTCCCCGCGGCGGTTCATGCTTAAACCACGCGCTTTTAAGGCTTCTTTGGTGTCATCGACCATGGCAGGGTTA
Source organism: Acinetobacter sp. YH12135 (assembly GCF_013418565.1). Classification (NCBI taxonomy): domain Bacteria; kingdom Pseudomonadati; phylum Pseudomonadota; class Gammaproteobacteria; order Moraxellales; family Moraxellaceae; genus Acinetobacter; species Acinetobacter sp. YH12135. The sequence continues at coordinate 93,788 of NZ_VPBU01000009.1, read as the reverse complement.
CCGCATAACATCACATGGCTGGTTTCAGGGTTGAGTACACTGCCTGCAGCCTGTTCCAATTCGCCATTAGCAATTAATACAGGTAAACGATCATGCAAAGCAGCTTGAGGGTCGCGGGTGACAATTGGGATAAATTTAAAGCCCGAATGCCCTTCGCCAAAAGTTTCGGCAATTTCTTGAATTTTATCGACATAAGCCAATTCAGCTTCGGTACGCACGCTATAAACCAAATAAATATGTTGATATTTTGTCCATGTTTCAAAATCTTGCAGCATGGATAAAAACGGTGCAAGACCTGTACCTGTGGCCAGTAACCATAAATCGTGTGGGGCAGGCAATTGATAACGCGCCAAGGTCAAAAAACCATAAGGGATTTTTTCCAAGTACAGCTCATCCCCCACTTGAAGGTGCTGCAAGTTAGAAGTAAACGCACCATCTGGCACGACAATTGAGAAAAACTCTAAAGTTTCATCAAAGGGTGATGACACCACCGAATAAGCACGTACCACCAATTCATCATCCACTTTTAACCCGATACGTGCAAACTGCCCTGCGGTAAATTTAAAGTGCGCAGGACGAGTCATGGTGAAGCTAAACAAGGTGTTGGTCCAACGATGAACCGAAAGCACTTTTTCTAAAGTAAATTTTTCAATTGACATGATTTGAGCGTGGCATGAAAGACTGTGCTCATGTTAGCATGTTGGGGTAATTTATGAATATTTTTAAATGTTAAGGCTTGATTCATGCGCATGACTTTACGCCAGTTGGCGGTTTTTGTAGCAGTTGCCCAAGAAGGGACAGTAACCAAAGCCAGTGATGCCGTTAAGCTCACCCAAAGTGCTGCAAGCATGGCCTTAGCAGATTTGGAAGATGGCTTGGGTGCTCCACTGTTTGACCGTTTGGGTAAGCGTCTACAACTAAATGATTTGGGTCGTTTTTTATTGCCACAAGCCTTAGAAATTTTGGGGCGTTGTGAAGCGTTTGAGCAAGCTGCTAAAGGCGAACTACAAAGCATCGATTTGCGTTTAGGTGCAACCCTCACCATCAGTGACTATTTGATGCCTGATTTAATGGCAGACTTTTTGCAAATTCAGCCACAGGCGCATTTACAATTACAAGTGGGCAATACCCGCCAAATGATTGAAGCTGTAAATCAGTTTCAGCTAGATTTAGCCCTGATAGAAGGCTCTTGTCACTTACCCCAACTCCAATGTATTCATTGGCGTGATGATGAGCTTGCAGTGTGCTGTGCACCAAGTCATCCTTTAGCGCAGTTAAACCGTGCTTTAAGTATCGCAGATTTTGAAGACGCCGAGTGGATTTTACGTGAAGAAGGTTCAGGTACCCGTGAAGTGTTTGACAATGCAATTTTAAAAGACCTGCCTGATGCCAATATTCGTTTAACTTTGGGTCATAACGAAGCGATTTTAAAAATTGTCGCAGGTGGAATTGGTATGTCGTGTATTTCACGATTGGCGATTGAACCTTTACTAGAAAAAGGTCAATTGGTAATTTTGGATACACCTTTCTGGCAACTGACGCGCCCGTTATTCATGTTGGTGCATCGTCAGAAATACCAAGGGCCTGGTTTAAGGGCATTTATGAAATTTTGCGACGCGAAATAATTCATAGGAGTACCAATCAAGGTACTCTTTTTTAACAATTAAAACTGACTCTCACATGGTATGCCGTCACCATCACCGTCCATTTTAGTATTTGGACAATTTCGTATAAAGAATAACGCTTCTTCGTAAGACGTCATTTGACTACAGTGCTCACGCCCATCACAAGTAAAGTTCTGTTCGACAACTGGAACTTCTACTGCTTTTTGTACTGATAAAGCTTCAGGCTGGCTATTTTGCCAAGCTTGGTACTTATTAAATACTGCATAAGCCAAGACGAATATAATCAATATACCCATATAAGTCACAAAATTGGATGAGTTATTTTCAGACTTCTGCTGTCTTTTTTGAATCTGCTTTGTCGTATGAATTGCCCTTGATTGAGGCGTATGCCTTTCGACTGCAACCTTAATATCTAGACGGACAATATTATCTGCTTTGAACTTGCCATTTTCTTCTACTTTACGAAATTTTAGATTTTCTCCCACTTTTAGTGGAATATTTTTATTGGGAAAATCTTTAATATGAAAAAATAAATCTTTAGGCTCTCCTTCTATTTGAATAAAACCAAAGCCTCGTTCTTCGTTATAAGTTTTTATTTTCCCTTCTAAAAACATAAATTACTCTTTTCACGTTAATTTTTGATTATTGTACAAAAAAAGAGGCGAAAATGCCTCTTTTCTGTGCATGAAAACATTTAAAACTAACGCTTTAAGTTTGATAACAATGCAGACGTAATCGACGTATTCGCAGCAACCGCTTTGGCTTTTTTTGCTTTTTTGGATTTATCTTCTACAGGTTCAATATTAATGGCTTTATAACGATCACCATTTTGAACCACATTAAATTTAACGCGATCATTGCGCTTTGGCTCGCCTTCAGCCGCAGGAAAATCCGAGATATGGAAAAACACTTCACCTTCAGGTGCGGCAATAAATCCATAGCCTTTTTCGGCATTATATTGTTTGATTTTCCCTTGATATTGTTCAGATTTCATGGCTTAACCTTTTACGAGCTGCACTTTATATGAGTATATAAAAAAGAGGCAGTTAATGCCTCTTTTTCACCGACATTCGGCTTAATCTTTTTGCACTGAACCAAAAATTTTATCGCCTGCATCACCCAAGCCAGGCACAATATAACCATCTTGGTTTAAACCTTCATCTACCGATGCAGTAAAGATCACCACATCTGGATGGGCAGCTTCAACACGCTGAATCCCCTCAGGCGCAGCAACCAACACCATCACACGAATGTCTTTACAACCACTGGCTTTCAATAAATCAATAGCTGCCACTAATGATGAACCCGTTGCCAGCATTGGGTCAATAATCATCGCAATACGGTTTTGCACATCGGGTACTAATTTTTTGTAGTAAGTACGTGCTTCTAAAGTTTCTTCATCACGCTCTAAACCTAGAACCGACACTTTGGCACTTGGAATCAGGTTTAAGAAACCATCCAACATACCAATACCCGCACGTAAAATTGGCACAACTGTGATTTTTTTACCCGCAATACGGTCTACTGTGACTGCCCCATTCCAACCTGAAATTTCATGCTCAACCATTGGTAAATCTTTGGTTGCTTCATAAGTCAGTAACATGGTGACTTCCTGCGCCAATTCACGGAAGTTCTTGGTGCTGATGTCGGCACGACGTAACAGCCCTAATTTATGACGAATAAGTGGATGACGAATTTCATGAATAGCCACGGGAGAACACCTAAAAGGAAATAAAAGCAAATAGCTTTTTATTATATGCTGTTTTTATACGGTATTTAAACCAAAAAGCCCCCAATTTATGGAGGCTTTTTGACTGAAGATTAAACTTCTTTTAAATTATTGCTGAGTCAGCATGAAATGAATTGGAGATAGAATTTCAGCTTCAAGCGCAATTTTGATAATTGGATCTGGATACACACCAATCACCAATACCGCCAATGCAGCAGCTAAAACCATAATACCACCCACTTTTTGACCCCAGTGATCAACCGCATCCATTTTTGGTTCGTCTGGTGGTGTCATGTACATCACCACCATTACACGTAAGTAATAGTACAAACCAATACCTGAACCCACAATGATCATGGCAGCTAAGAACCAGTGCTGAGTCGTAACAGCAGCCATCACCACCAAGAACTTACCAATGAAGCCTGCAGTTAATGGAATACCTGCAAGAGAAAGCATCATCACGGTTAATACAGCAGTCAATACTGGACGACGCCAGAACAAACCACGGTAGTCTGCTAAGCTTTCTGCTTCAGCTACGTTGTTATACGGGCTAGACATTAATGCCACTGCACCGAACGCACCAATGGTGGTCAATACATAAGTGATCACATATACGCTGACATTGCCCAAACTTGCATAGGTCATGCTGATTAAACCAATCAACAAATAACCAAAGTGCGCAATAGATGAGTAAGCCAAAATACGCTTCAAGTTAACTTGACGTACAGCTAGGAAGTTACCCACCAAAATTGAAAGCACAGCAATAATGGTCATGATGGTTACAATTGAGTCGATCAGGATTGCCCCTGAACCCAAAATGTAACGCACGAACAAACCAATGGTTGCTACTTTTGCTGCAGTCGCAAGAAAGGTTGCGATTGGTGCAGGCGCACCGTCATAAACGTCTGGTGTCCATTTGTGGAATGGTGCCAACGACAATTTAAATGCAACAGCAAAGACAATTAAGCCTAGACCTAAAACTACCAATGGCTGTTGGATATTTTGCATTAATGCTTGTACAGAGTCATAGAAAGACAATGAACCAGTGTATGCATAAATGTACGCCATACCCATGAGCAACATTGCAGATGCGGTTGCAGACAAGACTAAGTACTTCACGCCTGCTTCTAAAGATTTAGAACGTTGGTGAGTGTATGCCAATAAGCCATAAACAGGAATTGACATTAACTCAAGGCTAATGAAGAACGACGCATAGTGCGAGCTTGACACCATCAACATAGCACCCGCCACTGAACACAACATTAAGATGTAGAGTTCTTCGCGGTTGTCTTTATACGTTTCAATATACGCATGTGACAAAGTAGAACATGCTAATGCAGCGATCAGAATCACCAGTTGATATAACAAGGTGAACGGATCAATCATAAACATGCCCATCACGCTGGCAGGAGCAAAGTTCCCACCAAACATCATGAGTAAAAGGTAAGCAGCAGCGAGGTTCAAGCCCACCACTGATGCTGTAGCAATTAAGTTATGGTTACGCTTAATTGCAGTAAGGATCATCACGACAATCGCAGTTAAAGCCACGATCATCACAGGAGCTAAAGGCATAAGCTCAGAAAATGACATTGTGAAGTTCATGGCTTATTGGATCTCCACATTTTCGAGTTGAGCTGTTACTTCTTGCGTAACTTCAACTACTTCTTGAACTGGGATGTAGCTATTTGCTAACCACGCCATACTTGAATTTGAAATATCAAGGAAGGTTTGTGGATACAGACCAAGCCATACTAGACCCAGCGCACAAATTGAAAGAATCACAACTTCACGTGCATTTAAATCTTTTAACGGATTTGCATAGTGCTGTTTTTGCTCTTCATTTGGTACACCAAATAAGGCTTTGTGAATCAGGATTAAACCGTAAACACCTGCAAAAACTAAACTGATTGCCGCAATAATTGTGAAGGCTGGGAACTGTTCAAATGAACCCATTAAAATCAGGAATTCACCAATAAAGTTACCTAAACCAGGAATACCAACTAACGCTGCCACAAAGAACATCAGGAAGAATGAAAGGTATTGGAATTGACCACGAATACCGCCCATTAAACGCATGTCACGTGTATGTACGCGCTCGTAAATTTGACCACACATAATGAACAATGCAGCAGATGACAAGCCATGTGCCAACATCATGATCATTAAGCCTTGGTAAGTCAGGATATTACCTGCATAAATTGCAAGTAATACGAAGCCCATGTGCGAAATTGAGGTATAGGCAAGTAAACGCTTCATATCGGTTTGCTGGAAAGCACACCACGCGCCGTAGAACACACCAATTAAACCCAAAATAATGGCGATGTCTGCAAACTGAGCAGAAGCCGCTGGGAAGAATGGAATCACGAAACGTAATAAACCGTATGCCGCAGTTTTAATCAAAATACCTGCAAGGTCGACAGAACCCGCTGTAGGCGCTTGTGCGTGTGCATCTGGTAACCAACCGTGTAATGGGAAAACTGGAAGTTTTACCGCAAAACCGATGAATAAACAGATCATGAAGGCATAAGCGACTGCTGGTAATTGTGCGTCAAGGGTATTCGCTACAGCCAATAAATAGTTGTAGTTGAATGAAATAGTACCTGACATCATGTATCCATAGATCACTAGACCTAAGATACCAATCAACATGATTAAACCAGCAACTTGCGTGTAGATAAAGAATTTGGTTGCAGCGTAAACACGTGAACGACCATTTGAACCTTTATGACCCCATAACGCAATCAGGAAGTAGATTGGTACAAGCATCATCTCCCAGAAGAAGAAGAACAGGAACAAGTCAATCGCAAGGAATACGCCAATTACCCCACCCAAAGACCATAAAAGGTTAAGGTGGAAGAAACCGACGTTCTTTTGAATCTCACCAAATGAACAGCCTACCGCTAAAATACCCAGTAATGCAGTTAAACCCACCATGAGTAAAGATAAGCCATCCACCGCTAAGTGAATGTTGATGCCTAGGGTTTGAATCCAAGGCAGCATAAATTCAGCCGACCAAGTTGGAACTTGAGCGCCTAATTCATAGTTATAGCTAGCACCTTGCCACAATGCGACAGTTAAGCCCAAAGTAACGAGCATGCCCACTAAAGCAATGTAACGCGGTAATTTATCGTCGAGTTTATCGACCAACCAGCAAATAAAACCTGCAATGAACGGAACAAGGATCAGCGCGGGTAGAATTAAATTGTTTGGAGTATCCATCTTATTTCCCCACGACCTGAATCACGATCAAGATCATTAGTAAGACCACCACACCAAGTGCCATACTCGATGCGTACTCACGTAATGAGCCAGTTTGACGTGAACTTGTGAAGCTATGACCACCTTTCACCAGTGCAGGCAGTACTAACCACATGCCATCCACTGGATCACGACCTAATAGTTTGGCAATCAGCAAGTATGGTTTTACAAATACGATGTCATACAACGCATCGAAACCAAGTGCATTACGACAAATATTGGCAAGACCCGCACCCAATGAAGTTTGCGCGAAACCTTTTACAGCATTGTAAGCAAAGGCAAATAACACCACGCCTACAGCTAAACCAGCCAAAGCCACACCAATTGCAACATACTCTGCACCATGTGCGCCTGCTTCTAATGCTGCAGGAATCACAAATGCTGGGATTTTTGCAGCATCAAGAATGCTCATCACTGGCGCTTTTAATACAATCGCTAAACCAGTTGAAAGTGCTGCAAGCACTGCCAATGGGAACCAGTAAGTTGCGCCTTTGATCTCGTGATACGGTGTGTTTTCTTTACCAAAGAATACAACCCAAATTAAGCGGAATGTATAAATTGACGTTAAGAATGCACCTGCTACACCCACCCAATATAAGGTGTTATATAGCGGAATACCTGCGATATGACTTTGCGTCCAAACTGCTGCCAAAATAGCGTCTTTTGAGAAGAAACCAATGGTCAAGAATGGAATCGCTGCCAATGCACCACCACCAATCGCGAAACATGCAAACAGGAATTTGTTCTTGTAGAACAAGCCACCCATTTTGAAAATGTTTTGTTCGTGATGGTAAGCCAAAATCACCGCACCAGAAGACAAGAATAATAATGCCTTGAAGAATGCGTGAGTTAACATGTGGAATAGACCCGCTTGGTATGCTTCTGCACCAACTGCCATAAACATATAACCCAGCTGACTCATAGTTGAGTAAGCCAAAATACGTTTGATGTCGGTTTGAACCAATGCTGCAAAACCAGCAACTAGCAAGGTCACAGCACCTGTAATTGAAATGAATAACATCACTTCAGGTGCAAGTTCAAATACGCTGAACATACGGCAGCATAAGTAAACACCCGCAGTTACCATGGTTGCAGCGTGGATTAATGCAGATACAGGTGTAGGACCTGCCATCGCATCGGCTAACCAAGTTTGCAACGGAATTTGTGCAGATTTACCCGCAGCACCCAAGAACAACATTAACGCTGTCCAAATGGTGATCGACGAGCTTTGAGTCATTACATTGGCTGCATTTTCTACGATGTATTGTGTGTTCAACGTACCAAATTGTTGATACAACAAGAACAACGCGATCAGTAGGAAAACGTCACCCACACGTGTTACGGTAAATGCTTTGATTGCTGCAAAACCGTTTGCAGGGTTTTGGTAGTAATAACCAATCAGCAAGTAAGAGCACAAACCTACACCTTCCCAACCTAGGAACAATAACGCCAAGTTATCGCCAAGTACCAACAACAACATGCTCGCAACGAACAAGTTGAAGTAAGAGAAGAAACGTGCAAAGTCTTCTTCACCACGCATATACCATGATGCAAAGATGTGAATTAAGAAACCCACGCCTGTAATCATGCCCAGCATGAGCAAAGATAAACCGTCTAAGTGCAAGCTAAACGCAGGTGCAAAACCACCCACATTGAACCAAGTCCATAAATGTTGAGTCGTTGCAACCGAACCGTTGTTCACAAAGTCCATGCCTGCAATTAGCGCAAATAATGCAGACAGACCCACTGAACCTACGCCAATAATCGCAGCAACTTTTTCAGGTAAGTTGTTACGCCCTGCCGCTAAAAGGATAAAACCAATGAGCGGAAACAATACTGTTAGATATAAATAACTCATCCGCGCATCTCACTAGCAGCATCCACATCCAAATGATGGAAGCGATGATAGAACTGAAGGACGATCGCAAGACCGATACACGCCTCTGCCGCAGCAAGTGTCAAGATCAAGATAAACATGATCTGACCATCTGGTTGTACCCATGCACTACCAGCCAAGACAAACGCCAATGCCGCAGCGTTCATCATGATTTCAAGGCCCATTAAAATAAATAGTAGGTTGCGTCGCACCATCACACCGTAAAAACCGAGTGCAAAAAGAATGGTCGCGACAATCAAACCATGTTCTAAAGGGATGTTGCCCATTATTCTTTTTCCTCTTCTGCACTTGGTTCACGTTTACCGATGTGGAAGCCTGCAACCAAAGCTGCAAGTAATAACATTGCGGCAACTTCAACCAACAATAAGTACTGAGTAAAGAGTGCTTGACCCACTGCTTTTGGACCCACCATTTCGGTGCCCATAAGCGCGCTTGGTGCAGTGTAGTCTGAGCTTAATGACCACACTAAAACCAAACCAATTAGGAAGCTCATCAAAGCTGGGTATGCCCAAGTTGATGAAGTCAACCATTTACGCTCTTGCTCAACAGTTTGCTGACCAAGGTTGAGCATCATCACCACGAATACGAACAAGACCATGATCGCACCCGCATAAACAATGATTTCTAAGGCACCAGCAAATGGTGCACCCACGATCATGAACATGCCTGCAACCGCAAGTAATGACACGATCAAGCTTAATAAAGCATGTACTGGGTTCGCGTTAGTCACTACACGAACCGTAGAAACAATGGCCACGAGTGCCATCAAGTAAAACGGCCACATCATGGTAATAGACTCCGTACATCAATAGGTGCGCTTTCACGTTGCGCTTGACCTTTGTCTTTACCTGTAACAGCCATACCCGTTACACGGTAGAAGTTGTAGTCAGGATATTTACCAGGACCTGAAATGAGTAAGTGTTCTTTCTCATACACCAAGTCTTGACGCACATATTCACCTAACTCAAAGTCAGGTGTTAACTGAATTGCAGTCGTTGGACATGCTTCTTCACACATACCGCAGAAAATACAGCGTGAGAAGTTGATACGGAAAAACTCTGGGTACCAACGACCATCTTCCTGTTCTGCTTTTTGCAGTGAAATACAACCAACTGGACAGGCAACTGCACAGAGGTTACATGCTACACAACGCTCTTCGCCATCTGGATCGCGTGTTAACACAATACGACCACGGAAGCGTGGAGGTACAATTTCTTCGGCTGGCACTTCCGGATACAAAATGGTGTCACGTTTACGTGTCACGTGTGAGAAAACCATCCACAGTGAACGTACAATTGACCCAAACCCAGCTAGAAACTTAAACATATTGTTCTCCCTGCTGTCTTAGGCCGAATGATTCATAAGAATCACAGCACCAGTTACCAAAAGGTTAACAAGCGCCAATGGCAAGCAAATTTTCCAACCAAAGTTCATCACTTGGTCATAACGTGGACGCATTAAAGAACCACGAGCCAAGACAAACATCATCACAAAGAATGCTGTTTTGATAATGAACCAGAAAGCTGCTGGAATGAATGGAATTTCAAGGTTAAACGGCGCTAGCCATCCACCGAAGAATAGAGTCACGATAAGCGCAGAGATCAGTACCACGTTGACATATTCTGCAACGAAGAACATCCCCCACTTCATACCGCCATATTCGACGTGATAACCTTCAGCCAATTCTTGTTCTGCTTCTGGTTGGTCAAATGGGTGACGGTGAGTTACCGCAACGCCTGCAACCACGAAAATCAAGAAACCTAAGAATTGTGGAATCACAAACCAAACATCACGTTGCGCTTCAACAATTTCACGCATGTTGAATGAGCCTGCAATAGCAACCACACCCATGAGTGAAATACCCAAGAACACTTCATAAGAAATGGTTTGAGCGGCTGAACGTAAACCACCAAGCAATGCGTATTTGTTGTTTGATGACCAACCACCAAATAACACCGCATACACTGCGATACCTGCCATTGCCATAAAGAACAACAGGCCAATGCTCATGTCTGCCACACCTAAATAAGGTGATACAGGAATAACCATGAACGACAGTACCGCAGTTGCCATTGCAACTGCTGGTGCCATACGGAACGTAAGTTTGTCGGCAAATTTTGGTGTCCAGTCTTCTTTGAACATGATTTTCAGCATGTCGGCAACAATCTGGAACATACCGCCTGGACCTACACGGTTCGGACCATAACGGTCTTGCCATAAGCCCAGTAAACGACGCTCAATAAAAGACATGAGTGCAGCAATCAATACCACAACCAGTAAGATGACAATCGCTTGAATGACTGAATAGGCAATTGGCCAGTTCTCAGCCCACAGCGGCGTCTGACGGATTAATTCTTGTTGCATGAATTACACTCCTACCGCGACTGAAACAGGCTCTGCAAGAGATACCGTTGGTGCAAGACCAATTGGGTAGCCAATATAACCTGTAGGTAAATATTCAATCACTTGTACTGGCAACACGATAGATGTTTCGCCTGCTTGTACAGTAATTGTTTGACCATCTTGTAGATTCAAACGCTGCGCATCCTGCGTACCTACAGCAAATACTGCTTCAGGAATACGTGATTCCATTGCAGGAGTTTTCACCGTAAATTCCCCCGATGCAAAAATGTGATGCATTGGAATTAAACGGAAGCTGTCTGGATTTGCAAGTACTGGTGCAGGTGCAACATAGCTACGTGCAGGACGTTTCGCCAAACGGTCGAATAAACGAATACCTGCGTCACCACCTTTTAAGTGACCACCCACGTTGTCTTGGAATTTGTTCCAAGCTTGTGGCGAGTTCCAACCTGCAGACCAAGCAAATGGTACAAGTGCCGCTGGCGTTTGATTACCCACATAACCTTCCATAGAGAATGTTAATGCTGAATCTACATCGACAGGTTGTTTTGGTTCGTGAATGGATAACGGTGCACGCATAGCGGTACGACCTGAGTAACGACGTGGTTCACGCGCAACTTTTAAGCCATGTACACGGAAACCTGCATCTGGTGCAACATCTTGAATTGCTTCAAGTGCTGGAACATTCTTCACTACAGATTCAATCACGTCATCTAAAACAGTCCAAGCAATTGCTTTGCCTTTTAAGCCTGTTTCAAGTGCGTGTAACCAGCGCCAAGATTCTTTAATCGCCAATTCAGGTTTGTAGTAGCTTGGGTCATAAACTTGGAAGAAGCGTTGTGCACGACCTTCCTGACTCACCACCGTACCATCACCTTCCGCGAAGCTTGCTGCAGAAAGTACGATATTGGCTTTTTGCACAGTTGCGGTTTCAGCATGATCTAGCACGATGACATCTTGTGCTTTCGCTAAAGCTGCATCGACTTGTACTGCAGGTAAACGACGATATAAGTCATTTTCAACCACAATCACAACATCATAATCTTGTGCAAATGCTTGCTCTAAGCTTTGCCCACCAAATATAGCCAAGCCCATTGAGTTCACTTCTGGCACAGTTAAGCTTAAACCTGCGTTTTCACCCAAGTTTTGTGCCACTTGTGCAGCCGCTTCCATAATGGCAGCGTCTAGTAAGCTTGTACCTGAAATCACCAATGGTTTTTTCGCAGCTTTTAACGTGTCAGCAATGGTTTGTGCAAATGCTTTCGCATCGTCATCTAAACCTGTGATCACGTCACCTGCAACCGCAGCAGCAATGGCAAAACCTAAACGTGCGATATCATTTGGAGAAGCAACCACTTCACCTGTTGCGACATCAGCTAAACGAGTTTGCGTTGCAGCCAAAATGTAAATTGGTGATTTTGCATCTTGTGCAATACGTTGCACAGGTTCAGCCAACCAGTCTGGAGTACGACGCTCTGCGGCCATTTCTTTAGCTTTGTTTTTCGCCGCTTGACGAACAGACAAGGCCATACGTGGTGCAGTTTGGGTTAAATCTTCACCCAAAATTAACACAGCATCGTAATCTTCAATTTCACGCATACCTGGGTTGTAAATACCTTCGGTTTGCATAATTGAAGCTGCCAGCTCTACCAAGTTTTGCTCTTTTTGCGATAAGCCTGTTGAGTAGTTGTCTTGACCCACCAACTCACGCAAAGCAAAGTTTGATTCAAGCGATGCACGTGGCGAACCAATACCTAAAACTTTTTTGCCTTGAACTTTGGCAATAATCGTATCAAGTGCAGTATCTACAGAAACAGTTTCTACACTCGCACCGTTACGGAACTGTGGCTGACGCGGACGATCTTCACGGTTCACATAACCTGTACCGAAACGACCTTTGTCGCACAGGAAGTATTGGTTTACTTCACCGTTAAAGCGGTTTTCTACACGACGTAATTCGCCATAACGCTCACCCGGAGAGATGTTACAGCCAGAAGAACAGCCTTGGCATACGCTTGGCGCATATTGCATATCCCACTTACGGTTATAACGTGCAGAGTGCGTTTTGTCGGTAAATACACCTGTTGGACATACTTCAGTCAAGTTGCCAGAGAATTCAGATTCTAAAGTACCCGACTCAGGACGACCAAAGTACACACGTGATGCGTTGGCATAAACGCCAAAGTCTGTACCGCCTGCATAGTCTTTGTAGTAACGCACACAGCGATAACATGCGATACAACGGTTCATTTCATGTGCAATGAACGAACCTAGCTCTTGGTTATAGTGCGTACGTTTGGTGAAGCGATAACGACGACGGTCATGCTGCGTCATTACAGTCATATCTTGTAAATGACAGTGACCACCTTCTTCACAGACAGGGCAGTCGTGTGGGTGGTTCGTCATCAAGAACTCTACAATTGAAGTACGGAACTCAGTCGCTTCCTTGTCTTCAATAGAGATATAGGTATTGTCAGCAGCAGGTGTCATACATGACATCACCAAGCGACCACGAGTATCTTCAGGGTTCGCATATTGGGTCACGGCACATTGACGGCAAGAACCGACAGAACCTAAGGATGGATGCCAACAAAAGTACGGAATGTCGATCCCAAGGCTCAAACATGCTTGCAGCAAGTTTTCCGAGCCATTGACTTCGTACGATTTTCCATCGACATGAATTGTAGCCATAGTCGAATTCCTTAAGCTTGTTCTACGTTGCTAGCTTGAGCAGCAGGACGGCTATTTGCCACTTTTGCTTCAAACTCGCCACGGAAATATTTGAGTGCGCCCATTAATGGCTCCATCGCACCTGGTGCGTGAGCACAGAAGGTCTTACCAATCCACAATTTTTTGGTGAGTTCTTGAAGATGTTGAATGTCTTCTTCTTTCCCTTCGCCATTTTCAATTGCTTTGAGTGCTTTTACAGCCCACGGTAAACCATCACGACATGGGGTACAGAAACCACATGATTCGCGCGCAAAGAATTCTTCTAAGTTACGGGTTGCAGAAACCATACATTGGGTTTCATCGACCACCATAAGCAAACACGTGCCTAAACGTGAACCTGCCTTCATGATGCTTTCTGCATCCATAGGCAAGTCAATGTGTTCTGCTGCCAAGAAGTCGGTAGATGCACCACCCGGTAACCATGCTTTTAGCTTCAAGCCATCACGCATGCCACCCGCATAGTCTTCAATTACTTCACGTGCAGTCGTACCAAATGGAAGCTCCCATAGACCTGGGAATTTCACCTTACCAGAAGCACCGTAAATTTTTGTGCCAGGGTCTTTCGATTTACCTGCAGATAAACCGATATACCACTCTGCACCACGCAACATGATTGCAGGTAAGTTGTTATAGGTTTCTACGTTGTTGACAATCGTTGGACGACCCCATGCCCCTGCAACTTGCGGGAATGGTGGTTTAGTACGTGGGTTAGCACGACGACCTTCAAGCGAGTTAATCAATGCGGTTTCTTCACCACAGATATAACGACCTGCGCCTGTATGCACGTATAGCTCAAAGCCCCAGTTGGTACCTAAAATGTTTTCGCCCAAATAACCTTTGGCACGAATTTGCTCAATCGCTTCATTTAAGTACTGTGCAGCTTCGATGTATTCGCCACGAATAAAGATATAGCCGTGGGTTGCTTCAAGCGTGTACGCAGCAATCAGCATACCTTCAATCAGTTGGTGTGGAAGTTTTTCCATCAACAAACGGTCTTTGAAAGTACCCGGTTCCATCTCATCGGCATTACAAATCAGGTAACGTGGACCTGAATTGTCGTTTGGCGCCATCAGTGACCATTTGATCCCTGCTGGGAAGCCTGCACCACCACGACCTTTTACTGTCGCAGCTTTAATGACTTCAAGCACATCTTTAGGCGGCATAGAAATCGCTTTCTTAAAGCCTGCATAACCTTCTAGTGCTTCGTAATCATCTGCATTACGCACGTGCTCTTGCTTGCTTAAACGCCAAGTTAATGGATGCGTTTCTGGGTTACCGTCACCATAAATTGGTCTTGGTTCGGTATTCATACATACTTCTCCAATAACTGTTGCACCGATGTCACCTCAACTAAACCGTGAGTATCTTCATCAATCATCAAGGTTGGACCCTTATCGCAATTTCCTAAACAGCAAATTGGCAATAACGTGAAACGACCATCTGCAGTCGTTTGACCAAACTGAATGCCTAATTCACGCTGGAATGCTTCTGCCAGTGTTTCTGCACCCATCAAAAAGCATGCAATCGAGTCACACAATAAAATCACGTGACGACCTACAGGCTGGCGATAAATACGGTTATAGAATGTTGCGACACCTTCTAAATCAGCAACGCTGATGGTTAGAAGCTGTGCAATCGCATTTAACTGCGCATCATCTACCCAGCCATTACGGCGCTGTACACACTTCAAGGCATCTAAAGATGCTGCACGTGGGTACGGATAATGACCAATGTGATGTTCAATTTCATGGATTTCTTCCGCAGTCAAAATCCCTTCAACATTCACACGTGGCTTTTTATCAGTCAAAATCATCATAATGCGTTTACCCCTTAGCGATCCACGTCTGCCATTACGACGTCAATGGTCGCTAAATAAATGATTAAGTCAGATACCAGACTGCCGTTAATCACAGAAGGCATTTGCTGTAAATGCGTGAAAGTTGGTGTACGAATACGGGTACGGTAACTCATCGTTGACTTATCTGAAGTCAAGTAGTAATTCGATGCACCTTTCACCACTTCTGCCATTACAGATGCTTCACCAGCAGGCATTACAGGACCCCAAGACACGCTTAAGAAGTGCGTAATCAGGGTTTCAATATCTTGTAATGTCTTGTCTTTTGGTGGTGGAACAGCCAATGGATGGTCTGCTTTATATGGACCAGATGGCATGTTATCTAGACATTGTTTGATGATTTTCAATGACTCTTCGATTTCACGGAAGTGAACCAGTACACGAGCGTAAGCATCGCCTTCGTACTCTACAGGTACTTCGAAGTCATAGTTTTCATAACCACTGTATGGACGGTATTTACGCACGTCAAAGTCGATACCTGTTGCACGTAAACCAGTACCTGTCACACCCCAAGCCAAGGCAGATTTCGCATCATACTGCGCTACACCTTGCGTACGACCCATGAATACCGAGTTGCGTAATGCCGCAGTGTAGTATTCGTTCATACGTTTTGGCATCCACTCTAAGATTTCACGAATCAGGTGTTGCCAGTTGTTTGGTAAGTCGTGTGCGGTACCACCGATACGGAACCATGCTGGATGCATACGGTAACCCGTAATAGCTTCAATCGCATCGTAGATTTTTTGACGGTCTGCGAACATATAGAATACAGGGGTCATACCGCCCGCATCCTGAATTGCAGTACCAATGAACAATAAGTGGTTATTGATACGGAACAATTCCGACATCATGACACGGATACATTGTGCGCGGTCTGGCACAGTAATGCCTGCCAGTTGTTCCACACCCATGACATACGGCATGTTTTGCGCACAACCACCCAAGTAGTCCACACGGTCTGTATAAGGAATGAATGAATGCCAAGTTTGACGCTCAGCCATCTTTTCCACACCACGGTGGTGATAGCCGATATCTGGCACACAGTCTTTCACTTCTTCACCATCCAACTGCAAAATTACACGGAACGCACCGTGCGCAGATGGGTGGTTAGGACCCAAGTTCAGGAACATGAAGTCTTCGTCTTTATTACCGCGCTTTAAGCCCCAATCTTCAGGCACAAAGCGAAGGTGTTCTTGCTCGAAGTCTTGTTTGGCTTGGTTCTGCATATACGGTGTATATTCCGTTGCACGTGCAGAATACTCTTTGCGTAACGGATGACCTTCCCAATATGTTGGCAACAAGATACGACGAAGCATTGGATGCCCTTCGAAGTTGATACCAAACATATCGTAAGCTTCACGCTCGTACCAGTTGGCATTTGGCCAAATGTTGGTTGCTGTTGGAATATTGAGATCACTCTCATTCAACGCAACTTTAATACGAATGTCCGTGTTACGCTCTAGCGATAACAAGTGATAGAACACAGTAAAGTCAGACGCAGGTAGACCATCGCGGTGAGTACGCAAACGCTCATCTACCGCAGACAAGTCGAACAACATCACGTATGGACGTGACACTGTACGCAAGAACATTAAAACTTCTTGTACACGTGCGCGCTCAACCCAGACTGTTGGAAAATCTTCAAAAGTCGTTTGCACATAGAAGTTCTCACCAAATTTGGTTTTGAGCTCTTCTACAATTGCAAATGCTGGGCGTGAATCAACTGCTGTTGATTCTGGCATAGCAATGTCAGTTTCAGCCATTGGCTTGGCTTCCTATTTAATACAAATTCAGTCAACCTAAACGACAACTACACCCGTCGGGTGCATCAATATTTGTACGTTTAAATTATTTAATTTCATCCATAGAGCGTAAGTTTTTCACCGCAATACGCTGCGCATTCTTACGGTCACGTTCTGGCATCATCTTCGGCTTATATACTGGCTTAAGATCATCACCAATCACCGCAGACAACGGACGACGCTCTAATTGAATTTGGTCTTGTAATAACATCAATGCTTGGATTAATGCTTCAGGACGTGGTGGGCAACCCGGAATGTACACATCCACAGGAATGATTTTATCCACACCTTGCACAACTGAATAAATGTCGTACATACCACCTGAGTTTGCACATGCGCCCATTGAGATTACCCACTTAGGCTCAAGCATTTGCTCGTACAAACGTTGAATTACAGGTGCCATTTTCACAAAACACGTACCTGCAACAATCATCAAGTCTGCCTGACGCGGTGAAGCACGAATAACTTCTGCACCAAAACGTGACAAGTCATGCACACCTGTTAAGGTAGTTGCATACTCTACGTAGCAGCACGATGTACCAAAGTTAAACGGCCAAACTGAGTTCTTACGTCCCCAGTTTACTGCTGTATGTGCCAAGTCCTCTAAACGAGTCATGAACACATTTTTATTCACTTCTTCTTCAAGCGGATCGGTTACGATCTGACGCTCTTGAAGTGGATATTGATCAGCATCGGGATTCGCACGGGTTAAGGTATATTTCATCCCGAGTTACTCCTTGTCAGATGAGGTAGTCGCAGATTTTTTTACACGACCAGAGGATTGAGCTGGAATTTGACCGGTAGGGTCCGTTACCAATTCTTCAATTGAGTTAAAGCGTGTGATTTCTGCAAGATCCATATTTGGCGAACCAATTTTAGGTTTAATCCCTGCTGCTTTACGCTTATCAGATGGAGCCCAGTTCAGCGCACCAGTTGATAATTCATAAATTAAGCCAACGAGTAAAACTAAAATAAATACAGCAGCCGTTGCAAAGCCCACCCAACCTACTTCACGAACAGAAGCTGCCCATGCGTATAGATAAAGTGCTTCTAAGTCGAAAACAACGAAGAAAATTGCAACCAAATAGAACTTTGCAGATAAGCGGATACGTGCTCCACCAGCACCTACAACACCCGACTCAAACTGCTCTTGCTTCGCACGCCCCCATGATTTACCCCCAAGGAGTAAAGGAACGGTCAGCATAAAGACGCATAAAAATGTAACGCCGATCACGAAGGCAATAATTGCCCATTCGTATGGAGTAATGGCACTCATGCGGGGATAACTCCTGGCAGGCCTATTTATTAACAAAGAATGTATGTATTGGCCTTCAAATACACCAAACACAAAATTAATCACGCCAATTGTACCTGATTTATGATTTCACTTGCTAGTTCATAAGTCTTAGTCTTTCGGATGATTTTTTATTCAAATACTTGATATTTTAGAATTCCACTACTCCGTAGGGCTCTTAATCGCTTTAACAAATAGATAAGTCAGTTGTGATTATTTTTTCCAAAACACCAATTGAGCGGTTCGTTGCAAAGTTTTTAAATTTATAGAGAGATCATCGCAACTTCAGGTTTCAGCTTAGTTTAAGCCGCACAAAATTTTGTGTAGTTTTTGCAACTTAGACCCTGAGTTTCTTTAATTTTTCACCCAGAGTGTGCTATTCCTAGTAAGCATTAAAAATTTGAATAATAAGGAGTAAACACATGAGCTTAGACTATACCCACAAACCAAATTACTTTATGTTTGCGCAATTATTTATTCGTCATTTGCAAAATTATTTTGAAAAACATCCTGACGCACAAAATGCAATTTTTGACCTGCGTGATATTTACGAGTTATTTCGCCAAGACAAAGCATCTGCCACCATTAATTTAGACGGCATTATGAATATTGCAGATGAATACCGCCTTGAAACCTTACAAGGCGATCAAAAATTAATTAGCCGTTATGCGATTGATCCACAAAATAATTCTTTGTTGGTAGATTTTAACCGCGAGGCTTTAGACAGCTTAAAACAAGGCAAAGCAATTTTACCACCTGATGCAACGCTACAAGAATAAAGCCGTATAGAATCTGCATTAAAGTGTGTTGCTTAAAACAGCCAACACTTTCATAAAGCACAAAAAAGCGAGCATCTGCTCGCTTTTGAGTATTGAGAGCCACAAGCCCTCCATCTAGAATAATTTAGCTTTTACGTGACAATAAAAACTCGGAAATTTGCTGTAACTCTAAGACGGTATCAGTTTTAAAATATGCCAACGCAGCAAAGGCTTGATCGTGCAATTCTTGTGCATAAGCTTGTGCTTTTTCCAAGCCCATGAGTGCAGGATAGGTCGACTTTTCAACTTGTTCATCTTTCCCCGCAGTTTTACCTAACACTTCAGTATCCGAAATAATATCTAAAATATCGTCTTGTACCTGAAAGGCTAAACCAATTGCCTGCGCATATTCACGCAATTGCGGAATCGCTTTATCTCGTCCATCAAACACGGTCACAGCTGCCATCATCACCGCTGCAGAAATTAACGCCCCTGTTTTATTACGGTGGATATTTTCCAAAGTCGCCTGATCTACCTGTTTACCTTCAGACTGCAAGTCTAAAACCTGACCACAGACCATTTTTGAAGAAGCGGTGGCTAAAATTTGCATCTGTTTGAGCACAATGCCTTGATCTACTGCAACAGCCTGATCAAACAAACGACTGCCTAAAATTTCAAATGCCATCGACTGTAAAATGTCGCCTGCCAACAATGCTGTATCTTCACCATACGCTGCATGGCACGTCGGTTGCCCACGACGCAACAAGTCATTGTCCATACACGGCAAGTCATCATGTGCCAATGAATAGCAATGAATCAGCTCAATCGCAACTGCAGCACGGCGTACCGCAGCAGAGTTTTGATTCGGTCTTAATGCTGCGGTGGCATAACACAAGGCAGGGCGAACACGTTTTCCACCCAACATGACGGCATGATGCACGGCAGACTTTAACGGTTCTGGCAATGCAAAAGCCTCTAAAGCGGTAAGCAAGTCTTGCTGAATACGTTGTTGGGCTGCGGTTAATGCATGCGCCTGTAAATCGTGAAGTGATGACACATTCGCCTCGAGTGGTTGGTTCATGTCTAATAAGCAGTAAGCTGCCTGTGTTGCAGCATTGTACCTGTAATTCAAAGTTTTTTAAGCCTTAACTGAACTGATATAACATTTCAGCCATAAGAAAGCCCCTATCGAGATAGAGGCTATATGTAGTTAATTAGGGTCTGTTGACACTTCATCTATGTTTGCGACAACGCATATTTTTTAGCTGATATAAGGCATGGGACAGGAAATTTAGTCATTCTAAATGACTGGCACATAACGCAATAGCAGCAAAAAATATGCTTGTCCTGAAAGGCTGTGGCTAAAACTTTCTCAGATTGCGTTATGAAACTTGGCAATAGACCCACTATTCCCTGCGTTTCATGCCTGATCTGCTCAGTTTTAGCCTACAGCGCAAGCCATTTATGAAATGTCAACAAACCCCAAATCTGTTCGAAGCAAAACTTATTCTAATGTTTCCGCAGGTACACGCACCCAACCTTCCATTAATACACGTGCACTACGGCTCATCACAGCTTTTTTGACTTGCCATTGTCCATTTTCCTGCACGGCTTGCGCACCCACACGAAGCGTACCTGATGGATGTCCAAAGCGCACTGCTTCACGCTCTCCCCCGCCCGCAGCCAAGTTGACCAATGTTCCCGGAATGGCTGCAGCTGTACCAATCGCGACTGCTGCTGTACCCATCATGGCATGGTGTAATTTACCCATCGACAATGCACGTACCAATAAATCGGTATCTTCAGCCTGAATTTGTTTACCACTTGAAGATACATAACTTTTTGGCGCAGAAACAAAGGCAATTTTTGGCGTATGTTGGCGTTTTTCAGCTTCAGCAATTTCCTGAATCAAACCCATTTGTTTAGCACCATAAGCGCGAATGGTTTCAAAACGTGCCAAAGCTTGTGCATCACCATTGATTGCATCTTGCAGTTCTGTGCCTGTATAACCAATTTCTTCTGCATTTAGGAAAATTGTTGGAATACCCGCATTAATAAAGGTCGCTTGGAATGTTCCAATATCTGGCACATGCAAAGTGTCCACCACATTTCCAGTTGGGAACATCGCCCCACCTTCTTCGCCATCATCGGCAGGGTCTAAGAATTCAATTTGTACTTCTGCGGCAGGAAAAGTCACGCCATCCAACTCAAAATCACCCGTTTCCTGCACCTGACCATGCGTCATTGGAACATGCGCAATAATGGTTTTTTCAATATTTTTCTGCCAAATACGTACGGTACAAATGCCGTTTTGTGGAATTTTACTGGCATCAACCAAGCCATTGCTGATCGCAAATGCACCGACTGCAGCCGTTAAGTTACCGCAGTTGCCACTCCAATCTACAAATGGCTGATCAATCGAAACTTGCCCAAACAAATAATCGACATCGTGATCGGGTTGAGTGCTTTTGGCTAAAATTACGGTTTTACTGGTACTCGAGCTTGCACCACCCATTCCATCAATTTGTTTGGCATAAGGGTCTGGACTGCCAATCACACGTAATAAAATTTGATCTCTAATTTTGCCTGGCTGCTGTGCCGCTGCAGGTAAATCATCAAGTTTAAAAAATACGCCTTTACTGGTACCGCCGCGCATATAAGTCGCTGGAATTTTAACTTGTGGTGCAAAACGCATGAATTTTATTCCCTTGTTTTTGATTGTTATGGTCAATATAAAAAGACCCTTTTGCATCATAACGGTTTTTATTCAAAAGGTATCGCGGTCTTGACTTAAGTATAAAAAAACAACATTTGGTAAATTTTACCCTAACCAGTCATCTTGATTTATAAGGCAAAAATAAAATTAATATATTGATTCACTTATCTTTTATACAAATAAAAACCATAAAATATTTTAATATTTATCATAAATTTATTTCATTATTGTCTAGCTACTAGGCTAATGAAATTTGATCTATTACAATCTTGTCACTTTTTCCTTGTCGGGCTGAATACTTTGAACAACGAGTCTTCACAACTTCAGCGTGGCTTAAAGAACCGCCATATTCAATTGATTGCCATGGGTGGAGCAATTGGTACAGGCTTATTCTTAGGTTCCGCGCAGGTCATCCAATCTGCTGGCCCTTCTATTATTTTGGGTTACGCCATTGGTGGTCTTATTGCATTTTTAATTATGCGCCAATTGGGGGAAATGATTGTTCATGAGCCCGTTGCAGGATCATTCAGTCACTTTGCCTATAAATATGCAGGTAAATTCCCTGGCTTTTTAGCAGGTTGGAACTACTGGATTTTGTATATTTTGGTGGCAATGGCAGAACTCACCGCAGTTGCCAAATATATTAACTACTGGTGGCCGCATATTCCTGCTTGGACTTCGGCACTGTTCTTTTTCATTGTGATTACCATTATTAACTTGGGCAATGTAAAGTTCTATGGTGAGTCAGAATTCTGGCTAGCAATCATTAAAGTCGCTGCTGTGGTTTCGATGATTGTGTTTGGTTTATATCTCTTACTTTCTGCAGATGCCAATTCAACCGCATCATTCAGCAACCTTTGGGCGCATGGGGGGTTCTTCCCGAATGGCTTTGAAGGTCTGTTCTTCATGCTTGCATTCCTCATGTTTGCCTTTGGCGGCATTGAGTTGATTGGTATGGCTGCCGCAGAAGCGCAAGATCCTGAAAAAACCATTCCTAAAGCCATTAACCAAGTGGTGTTCCGTATTCTAATTTTCTATATCGGTTCACTCACCATTCTATTGTCTTTAGTGCCTTGGAATCAGTTAGATTTAGGTGGTTTAGATAAAAGTCCATTCGTAATGATTTTTAGTCAAATGGGCATTGAATGGGCAGCGCACTTACTGAATTTCGTGATTTTGACTGCGGCACTTTCTGTGTATAACAGTGGGATGTATGCCAACAGCCGTATGCTGTTTGGTTTGGCCAAACAAGGTAACGCACCAAAAATTTTCCTAAAAGTGAATAAACAAGGTGTGCCAATTCCAGCAGTATTATTCTCTGCAGTATTGATTTTTGGCTGTGTATTGTTGAACTACTTTGTACCTGAAGAAGCTTTAAGCCACCTCATGTATATTGTCGTTGGTGCATTGGTTTTAAACTGGGCAATGATCAGTTTGACTCACCTCAAATTTACCAGCACACTGAAAAAATTAGCGATTCCAACCAAATTCCCTGCACTCTGGTCACCATTCAGCAACTATTTGGTTTTAGCGTTTATTGCAGTGGTACTTTATATTATGTGGACACAAGGCTTTAAAGAATCAGTCATTATGATTCCTCTATGGGTGGTCTTGATGTACATTTTATTTAGAGTGCTTAATGCGAAAAAACCTTAATTTGCATAGTACGCATAGTACAGATTTCTAAAAATTAAAAAGTTATTGCTTCGGCAGTAACTTTTTGCTTTTAAGCCCCCCTTTTAATAGCCCATAAATAAAGTGCTGCACTTAAAATAATTTAAATTCCAACCCATTCTTTTCAGTTGATATTTCAACTTTTTTGTAGCAAAAGCTACATCATTTACATTCTAATCATTTACATTCTAATCATTTACATTCTAAATGATAAAAAGACTCTACTTGAGAAGAATTCTTAGTTATTATTTGAGCACAAAATTTGTCGTGTGAAATATCCATGAATGCGTTTGCTGCACAACCTGCCAATGTCTTGACCATCCAACAGCTGAGTAAAAAGTTTGGTTCGCGTTTTGCTGTGCAAAATGCAACATGGTCTGCCATGAGTGGGCAGATTGTCTGTTTGCTGGGACACTCAGGATGCGGCAAAACTACCATGCTGCGCTTAATTGCAGGTTTGGAAAATCCAAGCAGTGGTTCTATTCAACTCGAACAGCATATTTTATGGGATGCACAACAACAGATACCTGCAGAATCACGCAACATTGGTTTAGTTTTTCAAGATTACGCCCTTTTTCCACATTTAAGTGTGCTGGAAAATGTCATGTTTGGCTTAAAAAAATTCCCTAAATCGCAACGTACTGAAATTGCCAAACAAGCCTTAGAACACGTGTCGA
Source organism: Acinetobacter sp. YH12135 (assembly GCF_013418565.1). Taxonomy (NCBI): domain Bacteria; kingdom Pseudomonadati; phylum Pseudomonadota; class Gammaproteobacteria; order Moraxellales; family Moraxellaceae; genus Acinetobacter; species Acinetobacter sp. YH12135. The sequence continues at coordinate 69,412 of NZ_VPBU01000009.1, read as the reverse complement.
TGCTGCATCATCAAGACAGCTACCCCTACACGCTTTCAGGCGGTGAACAACAACGAGTAGCTTTGGCACGTGCATTAGCCCCTAAACCGCAAGTTTTACTTATGGATGAACCTTTTTCCAATTTGGATCATCGCCTGCGTGATCAAATCCGTCAAAGTACCATTCAAATTTTAAAACAAACGGCAACTACTACGGTCATTGTCACGCATGATCCTGAAGAAGCGCTGCAAATTGCTGATCAAATTATCTTAATGCATCAAGGGCAAATCATTCAAATTGGCTCGCCTAAGCAACTCTACCTACAACCTAAAACGTTATTTGCAGCGCGCTATTTTTCTGCGTTGAATGAAATTCCTGCACAAGTCAATAATCAAACAATCTCCACCATTTTTGGTCAAGTTGATCGTGGTCAGCAGGATTTAGCACAAGACTTATCTACGCAAAAACAAGTGCAATGCTGCTTCCGCCCTCATCAAGTTCGTGTCAGCAAAACCCCTAGTGAAGGTGCATTACCAGCAAGCGTGCTGTCTTCAAGCTTTATGGGACACGCGCAGCAACTACGTCTAAAACTACAAGATCATGCGCTCACACTTTTGGCACAAGTTAATCATCTTCAAGATTTCCAGCATACCGAACAAGTCTATGTTTCTGTAGATTTAAACAGCTGTTTTTTCTTGGCATCTGATGAGCAATCATCAACCACACCAGATTCTGCTTTAGCTGCTATTCACATTTAAATTTTCGATTAGGAATACCGTATGAAACCAATGTCTAAATTATCGCTGGTTGTTACAGGTCTACTTGCGTTTGGTGCAAGTGTGGCGCAAGCAACTGAAGTTAACCTATACACCACACGTGAACCTGTTTTAATTCAAACGTTATTGACTGAATTCACGCAAAAAACAGGTGTAAAAGTAAATACTGTTTTTATTAAAGATGGTTTATTGGAACGTGTAAAAGCAGAAGGTCGTCGCTCACCTGCCGATGTCATGCTAACCGTAGATTTTGGTAATTTAGTGGACTTGGTAGAAGGTGGCTTAACCCAGCGAGTTAGCTCTAAAACATTAAATAGTGCGATTCCTGCTAACTTACGTGCAGCCAATGGACATTGGTATGCCTTGTCGATGCGTGCACGTGCAGTCTATGCCTCTAAAGACCGTACATCTTTAAAAGCCATCACTTATGAAGATTTGGCTAATCCAACATGGAAAAATAAAATCTGTATCCGCTCTGGCAACCATCCTTATAACACCGCTTTAATTGCTGCCTATATTGCTCATCATGGTGAAAAACAAGCTGAGACTTGGTTGCGTGGCGTTAAAGCCAATTTAGCTCGTCCTGCCAGTGGTGGTGACCGTGACGTTGCCCGTGATATTTTAGGTAAAATTTGTGATATTGGCGTGGCCAATACTTATTACGTTGGCACCATGCGTACAGGTGATGCTGAACAACAGCGTTGGGGCAATGCCATTAATGTCGTGCTGCCACGTTTTAAAAATGGTGGTACGCATGTGAATGTATCGGGTGCAGTGATCTCTAAGCATGCACCAAACCGCAAAGAAGCGGTACAACTGCTTGAGTTTTTAGCTTCAGATCATGCCCAAGCCATCTACGCCCAAAATGGGTTTGAATATCCAGTAAAACCAGGGGTAAAAATTGACCCGATTATCGCTAGTTTTGGCAAACTGAATATTGATTCAATTCGTTTAAGCGATATTGCGCGCCACCGTAAAGCCGCCAACCTATTGGTCGATAAAGTCCAGTTTAATCGCTAAAAATTTTGTCTATCATCTTACAGTGCAGCACTTAGCACTGTAAGATGCGCTCTCGTTCCCGCCCCTTATTTAGTACCTCTATTGCAATGCTTAAAAATAAATTTAATTTTTTATTTTCGCTCAGTGGGTTATTGACACTACTCGCCTGTTTACCTGTGGTCGCTTTAATTTGGACAGCATTACAAGGTGATAGTGAAATTTGGGGGCATCTGCTGCGTTATGTAATTCCACACACGTTGGCAGAAACAGGGATTTTATTGTTGGGTGTGGGAATTCTCACCATCCTGATTGGTACAGGCAGCGCATGGATTGTAACAGCGTATCAATTCCGAGGTCGTGCATTTTTAGATTGGGCCTTACTGCTGCCTTTAGCTGTACCAACTTATATTATTGCGTATAGTTATATCGACATTTTGCATCCTATTGGTCCTGTGCAAAGCATTCTGCGTGATTGGTTTAATTTAGAATTACAACAGTTTTGGTTTCCCAATATTCGTAGCGTTTGGGGCGGCATCTTCTTGCTTAGCTTTGTGCTGTATCCGTATGTGTATTTAAGCACCCGTGCAATGTTTCTGATGCAATCAGCCAGTTTAATTGAGGTTGCACGTACATTAGGATTAAAACCCGATCAAGTGTTTTTACGTGTTGCAATTCCACTGGCACGTCCTGCGATTGCTGTGGGTACTAGTCTAGTTTTAATGGAAACCATTAATGATATTGGTGCAACAGAATTTTTAGGCATTAAAACCTTAACTTTGTCGATTTATTCAACCTGGACCAATCAGTCCGATTTAGCCAGTGCCGCACAAATTGCCATTTTCATGTTGATGATTATTACTTTATTGGTGTTAGTAGAGCGTTTAGGTCGGCGTAAACAGCGCTATATGAACTCGGCTCAACGCAGCCGCTTAATGCCTGCACAATCGGTCAAAGGGCTTAAAGCACTTGTGTTACTAGGCTTGGGCTTAATTCCTGTTTGTATTGGTTTTTTAATTCCCACCAGTCACTTACTTGTAGAATCTTATAAACGCATTCAATATGCAGGCTTTTCAGATTTCCTATTACAAGCCTCAATCAACACACTAATCCTTGCCAGTCTTGCAACTGTGGTAACTATTTTGATTGGTTTCTTTATTGTCAGTGCGGCACGTTTTAGTAAACACACTTGGTTTAGCCGTATTGCCAGTTTAGGTTATGCCATTCCAGGAACTGTTTTAGCCATTGGTCTCATGCTGGCTTTGGGCAAAATTGATCATGCCATTGCCGATTTTTTAGAATTTAAATTAGGGATACATACAGGTTTATTATTCCTCGGCACCAGTTTTACCCTTATTTATGCTTATGCTGTGCGTTTTTTAGCTATTTCGGTGGGCGGCATTGAGTCAGGCTATAACCGTATTCATGGTGTTTTTGATGATGCTGCACGCAATTTAGGGCAAAACAACTTTGCACTGTTGTGGCGTGTACACCTGCCATTATTACGCCCTGCTATTATTTCTGCAGCTTTATTAATTTTTGTAGATTGCATGAAAGAGCTGCCTGCCACTTTGTTGCTCCGTCCCTTAAATATGGAAACACTCGCTACCCAGCTATATGCAGAAGCCTCTAGGGGCACTTATGAAGATGGTGCCGTAGCAGCTTTACTAATTGTATTGGTTGGGCTGATTCCTGTCATTCTTTTGGCAAAGCTTGGAAAAACCACACGTTAATGCACCCCATTTTGTTGCAAGATATGCCTTGCAACAAAATGAGTTTTGATAAAAAAGTATTTTTTTTAACCAATTAAAAACATTTAAACAAGAGATTGATTTTTAAATTTTATTATTTAATTTCAATGACTAACAAGCTAAAAACCCATACCAATTAGAACAAATACTCTATTCAGCGTGTTTTTTATACTGATTAGTTTTTTCTAGAGCATTTACTCTTATTTTAATTGTGATATTTTTGTCACATGGAGTAACAAATGGTCTCGGTTTGCACAAGCCGAAATCATCCTAGATGAAAGCATAAAGCATCAACAAAAACTGTCATAAAAGACTTTATAGCCCAAGGGAAATGTATAATGAAATTAAAAGCACTAAGCACAGCAATGATTTTAGCAACTGTACCAATGACCGGGGCATTTGCCGCTGCTCTAGATCGTTCAGGTCAGTCAATCTCTGCATTCTTACAACCGGGTAACTATTTTGAAGCAGGTATTTCTGTATTAGATCCAGATGTATCTGGACAGGAAGCTGGCACAAGCACAACAAATCGTCAAATTGGTGATATGGCGGGCGATTACTATTTCCCAAGTGCCGCACTAAAATTCCAACTTACTGATAACTTCTCTTTTGGTCTGCTTTACGACCAACCCTTTGGTGCTGATGCCGAATATTCAGGTAATAATGTTTTTGTTGCTGCACCAACAGATCGAGTACTAAGTACACTACCAATTACAACAACAGCTATTGGCGGCGCTACTACAGGCAGTACTTCAGTTGAAGTTGATACACAAAACATTTCTATGATTTTTGGCTTCCAACCAACTGAGAATTTTAATATTTATGGTGGTGGTGTATATCAAACCATTAAAGGTAATGTAAAACTACGCGGCTCAGCTTACAGCGTTTTTAATGGATACGATGCAGACATTAAAGAAGACTCTGCTGCAGGTTGGTTAGCTGGTGCAGCATTTCAAATTCCTGAAATTGCATTAAAAGCTTCAGTCACTTACCGCTCTGAAATTGATCATGAATTCGTTGCCAATGAAAACTTAAGTCTAGCTACTCCTTTAGCAGCTGCATTACCAGGTCTTGCTGGTCAACTACCAAGTTTAGGTTTAACACCACAACAAATCGCAGGAATTGGCCAAGCAGTAACAAAGTTTTCAGCAGCTAACACAGCTGAAGGTAAAACTAAAATTACAACACCACAATCGGTGAACTTAGACTTCCAAACAGGCATCATGGCGAATACTGTAGCATTTGCAAATGTACGCTGGGTGAACTGGAAAGATTTCTCAATCACACCGTATAAGTTTGGTAAAGCTGCAGAAGCTGTTGGTCCTTTAGTTAAGCGTCCAAATGGTTTTTCTCTTGTAGAATATTCAGATGACCAATGGTCTGCAAACGTAGGTGTAGGTCGTAAATTAAATGATCAATGGGCTGGTAACGTTTCTGTAGGTTGGGACTCTGGTGCAGGTAATCCTGTTTCAACTCTAGGTCCAACAGAAGGATATTGGAATCTTGGTTTAGGTGTTCAATATAGTCCAACACCAGCAACCTTCATTGCTGGTGGCGTAAAATATTTTTGGTTAGGGGATGCGAAAGCACAAACTGGTGCTCAAGCAGGCGGTTCAGAGTATGTAGCAAATTTTGAAGATAATGATGCTTTGGCTTATGGCTTAAAAATCGGTTACCGCTTCTAATTCAATATTTTCTAAAACAGCCACCCTTCGGGGTGGTTTTTTACACTTAAAGCTCTTCGTTTTTATACAAGTGCCAACCTAATGTTTAAATTTAAAACAATTAAACACATATTTTCCCAAATATTACCCTAAAAAATTATTTAATAAAATTCATTTACTTAAGACCTTAAAATAGTACTTTTACTCTAATCAACTGCTATTTATAACTTATTCAGTTCATTTATTCTGCGAAATTGAGCATTTACTCTTTTTTCAAATGTGTTACTTTTCCTGCACTTTTTGTTACATAAAGCATCAGGGAACGACCATGAAGCTCAATAGAATTTATTCGGCTATTTTACTTAGCACTCTCCCACTTACACCTGCGATTGCTGCTGGTTTAGACCGTTCCGGTCAATCTATTGCTGCATTTTTACAACCGGGTAATTATGCAGAAGCAGGTATTTCAATTTTAGATCCAAATGTATCTGGTCAAGACAAAAATAAACACCAAGCAGATGACATGGCAGGTGATTATTACTTCCCACACGCTGCATTAAAAGTTCAAGCAACTAACAAAGTGTCGATTGGTTTAATTTACGATCAACCTTTTGGCGCCGATGCTGAATATTTTGGGAAAAATAATTTTGTTGAAAGTAGACCTGTACCATTTCAAGGCAGTACTTCTGTTGTGGTTGATACCCAAAATTTAAACTTGTTAGTGGGTTATCAACCTAATGAAAATTGGAATCTATATGCTGGTGCTGTATATCAGACAGTAGATGGTACTGTTATTTTACGTGGTACTGCATATTCAGCCTTTAATGGTTATGATTTTAAAACCGGTGAAGATGAGTCTGTGGGTTGGTTAGCGGGTGTTGCGTATCAAATCCCTCAAATCGCACTTAAAGCTTCTGTTACTTACCGCTCTGAAATTGAGCATGAAATGACTGCTTATGAAAACTTTGGTGCAATAGGATTTACCCAAACACCTACACTAGATGAAACCATGACGCAAATTAGTTCTACTACAGGTAAAACACAACTAACAACACCACAATCTGTCAATCTAGATTTCCAAACGGGAATTATGGCGAACACCGTTGCATTTGCAAACCTTCGCTGGGTGGACTGGTCAAATTTTAAAGTACAACCATACAAATTTGGCAAGCTTACTCAAATATTAGGCCAAGCTGGTTATGTACCCACCAAACCTAATGGATTTAACCTTATTGACTATAAAGATGACCAAATTTCTGCAACTGTTGGTGTAGGGCGTAAGTTCAATGATCGTTGGGGTGGTAATGTATCTTTAGGCTGGGATTCTGGTGCCGGCAACCCTGTTACGACCTTAGGTCCAACTGAAGGCTACTGGAGTGTGGGTACAGGTGTTCGCTACTCACCTACCGAAAATTATTTCATTGGTGCAGGATTTAAATACTTCTGGTTAGGTGATGCTGATGCCGTCACAGGTGCACACACGGAAGCAGGCAAGTTTGAAAATAATTACGCTGTTGCATATGGATTAAATATTGGCTACCGCTTCTAAATCAATGCACTGTTAATATTGCATAAAAACAAAGGGCATCAAATGATGCCCTTTATTGTATTCAGCTTCAGATTAAGCAGGAATATCTCGTACCGAAGCACCACGAATTGCTTCTTTTAATGCTGCATAACCATGAATTGCAGGGAATTGTGGGAATTCTGCGATCACATTATCAGGTGCATCAAATAAGAAACCTTTGTCCGCTTCACCTAGCATCGTTGTATCGTTATACGAATCACCTGCAGCAATTACACGGAAATTTAAACCGTGTAATGCTTTAACCGCCTGGCGCTTTTGGTCGGGTTGACGCAATTTGTATGCTGTAATCATGCCATTTTCATCTGTTTCTAATTTGTGACAGAAAATTGTTGGCCAGCCCAATTGCTGCATCAACGGATGTGCAAACTCATAGAACGTGTCTGAAAGAATAATCAATTGGAAGTGTGTGCTCACCCACTCTACAAACTCTTTCGCGCCCGGGAATGGCCCCATGTCTGCAATCACGGCCTGAATATCATTTAAGCCCAAGCCATGCTGCTTTAAAATATTTAAACGCTGAGTCATCAACACATCGTAGTCTGGAATATCACGTGTAGTTGCTTCTAGTTCTTTAATTCCAGTTTTTTTAGCAAAGTTGATCCAAATTTCTGGAACTAACACACCTTCAAGATCAAGACATACGATTTCCATAGGTTCTCCCAAAATACCAATAAAAATTTTCACTATCATAGCCGAAGATTCGGTTTTTGCCTTGTTCTTTTTTAAATCTATTTAGTTCATAAGCATTTATTTTTTAGTGATAATAGAGTTTTGACAATTCTATTAAAATAAGCGCTTAATTCAGTAAGATTAGCTTCTCCAAGCCGAATGCTAGGAACATATAATGACCACCATTCCAACTATAGATATCGTTGATGCACTCGCAACCGAATATGCAGACAAATCGCCTAGCGAGATTTTAAAACTTGCTTTGAACCAGCAGGGTGAAGTTGCAATTTCTTTTTCTGGCGCAGAAGATGTGGTACTGATTGATATGGCGTCTAATTTAGGTTTGCCATTTCGTGTATTTAGTTTAGATACAGGACGTTTGCATCCTGAAACCTATCAATTTTTAGAAACTGTACGCAAATATTATAATATTGAGATCGAAATTTGCTTTCCTGAAACCGAAGCAGTCCAACAATTGGTACAAGAAAAAGGCTTGTTTAGCTTTTTTGAAGATGGACATCAGGAATGTTGCGGAATTCGTAAAGTTCAACCTTTACGAAAAAAACTGGCAACACTAGATGGCTGGATTACAGGGCAACGTAAAGATCAAAGCCCAGGTACACGTCAAGATATTCCAGTGGTACAAGCCGATGCAGGTTTTGCTGGTCCAAATAAACAACTAATTAAATACAATCCACTGGCAAACTGGTCAAGCAGTGACGTGTGGAACTACATTCGCATGATGGAAATTCCATACAATCGTTTGCATGAAAAAGGTTTTATTTCGATTGGCTGTGAACCTTGCACCCGCCCTGTGCTCCCAAACCAACATGAACGCGAAGGTCGTTGGTGGTGGGAAGAAGCTACGCACAAAGAATGTGGTCTACATGCTGGAAATTTAAAATAACACATCTATTACTACAATAAAAATCACAGTTTTACTGTGATTTTTATTGACTTGCGATGGCGCAAAAATCACTATATTTGTTTGATAAAAAAGATATACTGAATTAAATCTTATATAACTCTAAAAACCTTGTTCAGATAAGAACAAGCGTAGAAATTGCAGTGAGGCAATCCACAATATGCGTCCATTACACCCTATTGATTTTATTTTCCTATCACTCGAAAAACGTCAACAGCCCATGCATGTGGGTGGATTATTCTTATTCCAAATTCCAGAACATGCGCCAGACACTTTTATTCAAGACTTGGTTGCCGATATTCGCAATTCAAAGTCGATGCCTATTGCACCATTTAACAATAAGCTCAATGGTCTATTTTGGGATGAAGATGAAGAGTTCGATCTCGATCATCACTTCCGTCATATTGCCTTGCCAAAACCAGGTCGCATTCGTGAATTATTAACGTATATTTCACAAGAACACAGTTCACTGATTGATCGCGCCAAACCACTCTGGACTTGCCATATTATTGAAGGTATTGAAGATAATCGTTTTGCGATGTTCTTTAAAATTCATCATGCCATGGTAGATGGTATTGCTGGCATGCGTTTGGTGGAAAAATCCCTTTCGCACGACGAAAATGCAAAAAGAATTGTACCACCTTGGTGTGTAGAAGGCCCACGTGCTAAACGCCTGAAAGAACCGAAAGTCAGCCGTTTAAAGAAAATTTTTGGTGGAGTTAAAGGTCAGTTTGAAGCAACCCCTCGCGCAGTTTATGAAGTATCACAAACTGTTGCCAAAGATATGGGACGTAACCCCGATTATGTTTCTAGCTTCCAAGCACCAAGCACCATCTTAAACCAACGTGTGAGCGCCTCACGTCGTTTTGCCGCTCAATCTTTTGAGTTTGCACGTTTGCACCGTATTGCTAAAGCTTTGGGTGTAACTATTAATGATGTGGTGCTGGCAATTTGCTCAGGCGCATTGCGTGAGTACTTACTCAGCCAATATGCATTACCTAAAAAACCTCTTATTGCAATGGTGCCTGCCTCTATTCGTGATGACGATTCTGAAGTATCCAATCGAATCACCATGATTTTAGCCAACTTAGGTACGCACAAAGAAGATCCGCTTGAGCGTTTAAAAATTGTGCGCCGCAGTGTACAAAATGCCAAGCAGCGTTTTAAGCGCATGAATGCCAATCAAATTATGAACTATAGTGCTTTTGTTTACGGCGCTGCTGGTTTAAATATTTTGTCAGGCATTATGCCAAAACGTCAGGCCTTTAACTTGGTTATTTCCAATGTACCTGGCCCACGTGAACCTTTGTATTGGAATGGTGCAAAGCTAGATGCACTATACCCTGCTTCAATCGTGTTAGATGGACAAGCTTTAAACATTACCATGACCAGCTATTTAGACAAATTAGAAGTTGGTTTAACTGCTTGTCGTCATGCCTTACCGAAAATGCAAAACTTATTGCAACACTTGGAAGATGAAATTCAGCGTTTTGAACAGATTATTGATGCGCCTGAAGGGGTCAATAAAATCGTGGATTGATACGTCAATCCATCAGAAAAATAATTCAATAGAATCAATTAAGGGGGCAATTGCTGCCCCTTATTTTTGAATAGTACGACACTGTTTTAATAATTGCTGACAAACCGCGCTAACCATTGCGGTGGTAATTTGAGTTTCTTTACCTTGCTCATCCACAATATAACCGTTATGTGTCACTTTACGATCTAATACTTTTAAACTCTTTTGAATCACAACTTTACTCATACCCATGACATACCTCATTTGCTAAACCGAGGGAGATGTTCGGCTTTGGCTACTCTGTATGCTTAGTATTGAGAATTCACTCAAAAAAGTAAAATTTCAGATGTAACAACTGTTTAGCGATATCCTGTTACAATTTCAGCTCAAAATGATATCGTATTGCTCTTGCGTATATAAATTTTCCACCTGAAATTTAATCACACGGCTGACAAAGTGCTCTAAATCCGCCACTGCTGGCGCTTCGGCAGTTAACAATCGGTCAATCACCGATGGGTGCGCAACGACAGTAAAGCCACGTTGTGATTCAAATGCGCGTGCGTATCTTAAAATTTCTCGAAAAATTTCGTAACATACTGACTCTGCTGTTTTGACATATCCCCGTCCCTGACAAGTTGGACAGGCTTCACAAAGTAAATGTTCTAATGATTCACGGGTGCGTTTACGGGTCATCTCGACCAAGCCCAGTTCAGACACTTGGGTAATTTTGGTCTTGGCATGATCTCGTTCAAGCATACGCTCAAACTGACTCAAGACTTCATCACGATGCTGTACTTCTTGCATATCAATGAAGTCGATAATGATGATGCCACCCAAATTACGCAAACGTAACTGGCGGGCAATGACCTGTGTCGCTTCCATATTGGTTTTAAAAACAGTGTCTTCTAAAGTCCGACCACCGACATAAGAACCCGTATTCACATCAATGGTGGTCATGGCTTCGGTCTGATCAATCATCAGATAACCGCCTGACTTTAATGCCACACGGGTTTGCAACGCTTTTTGAATATCTTCTTCGACATTGTATAAATCGAACAGTGGGCGCTCGCCTGGGTAATGAATCAGGCGATTGTGCATATTGGGCACAAACTCATCCACAAATTCTTTTAATTTGGCGTGAATTTCACGAGAATCGACATAAATTTTGGCGGTGTTATCATTCGCCAAATCACGAATTACGCGTTGCGGTAACGGCAACTCTTCAAAAATCAAAGAAGGCACAGCAATGCTTTTTTGTTTACGCTGAATGTATTCCCACAATTTTGCCAAGTAACACATATCTTGCACTAAGGCCGCTTCATCGACGCCTTCGGCTGCTGTGCGTACAATCACTGAGCCTGGTAATTTATGCTCAGCCTGAATGGTTTCAATGATCCCGCGTAGACGCTCACGTTCTTCACTCGATTCAATGCGTTGTGATACGCCAATATGACTGCCATACGGCATTAGAACCAAATAACGCGAAGGAATGGAAAGATCAGTGCTCAGTCGTGCGCCTTTAGTACCGAGCATATCTTTCATCACTTGCACGGTTAGAATTTGCCCAGGCTGCAATAATTCAAAGACATTCGGTGTAGGTTGGCTGCGCGGCCAAATCATGTCATTGATATGCAAAAAAGCAGTACGCGATAAACCAATATCGACAAAAGCGGCTTGCATGCCTGGCAGCACGCGCACCACTTTGCCTTTATAAATATTGCCCACCAAACCACGCTTGGCTGTACGCTCAACGAATAGTTCATTGACCGTGCCGTTTTGAATTAACGCCACCCGACACTCCATCGGTGTGACGTTAATCAACAACTCGTCAGACATAATAAAACTCAAAACATTATAAAAATTTTTGTGCAGCAGTTAATTTAGTGCCTTAACTGTCTGTAATAACTGTACGGTTTCATAGAGTGGCAGGCCGACAACATTGCTATAACTGCCCTCAATACGCGGAATATAACGTGCTGCGATGCCCTGAATCGCATAAGCACCCGCTTTTCCAATCGGCTCACCTGTTGCCCAGTAGCTTTCCATATCATCTAGGCTAAGCGATTGAAATTCAACCTGTGTACGTACCACTATACTGGATTTTTTCTGTTTTGTACGCACACAAACCCCTGAAAAAACATCATGTTTTCGACCAGAAAGTTGTGACCAAATGGCAAAGGCATGTGCTTTGGATTCTGGCTTGCCCAAAATCTGCCCATCTACGCCTAGACTGGTATCGGCAGCAATCACAATAGCATCAGGAAATAGCCGTAAAACCGCATCGGCTTTGGCACATGCCAACCGCTCAACATACGCGGCAACATCTTCGCCCGCTAAAATAGATTCATCGATGTCTGGACTGTAAATTTCAAATTCCAGCCCAAGCTGTTGCAGGAGTTCCCGACGGCGCGGTGAACTTGAGGCAAGAATTAAATGCGCCATTTTCGCAAGAAATAATACAGCACAGGCCAGAGCAAAATACTACTCAGCAAAGGTTGCCAATGACGGGCAAATGGGAACTGAATCCCACCCATGACTTGCATCACCCAAATCAGGGCGAGGTGAGCCAAAATTGCGATTACACTAATGACCCATAAATTCGCAAACGTCATAATACGGCGCTCACGAGTCAGGAAACGCGCCACAAAAGTAATCACCACAAAACTCAAGGCATTCATGCCCAAAGGTGCATCGAGGAGCAAGTCTGCAAACAAGCCTGTACCAAAGGCAAACCAAATACCACACCAAGTTGGTTGCCCAAGCACCCAAAACAAGGTCACCATCAACATAAACAATGGTCGCCAACCCGAGCCTGTATAAGACAGCGGATACACCATGAGTACAGATGCAGCAATTACAGAAAAAATAATCGGAAATAGTGGATCTTTATTCTTGTTTTGTCCGAGTCGGGTTTGTCCAATTTTAGCGATTGGCATTTGGCTGCTCCTTCGCTAAAGATTCTGAGAACAGCACCACCACATGATGACCACCCGCCAATTGTGCTGCAGGCATCACATCAATTTGTGCAAACTCACCAGAATTATGTCGGCTGATTTTGGCAATGCTTCCAACCAAATATCCTGCAGGGAAATGCTCGCCCAAGCCTGAGCTATAGACTTTCTCTCCAACCTGAATATTGGCACTGGTCGGTACATATTCCATTTTCAAACGCCCTAAATCGCCCGTACCCGACACAATGGCTCGCATGCCTGTATGTTCCAAACGCACTGAAAGTGAGTGTTCTTTGTCAGAAAGCAACATGACACGGCTACTGTGTGGATACACAGCAATGATCTGCCCCATAATGCCTTTATCATCCAAAACGGTTTGCCCGACTTTGAGCTGATTTTGTGAACCACGGTTAATCACAATAATGTGGCGCAAAGGATCGGCATCGGTACCAATTACTTCAGCAATTTCCATGCGTCCATCAATGATTAGAGGCGTATCGAGTAGACCACGCAGGCGGGTATTTTCTGCAGAGAGTTCAGACAATTTTTGCAAACGGACTTGAGCCTGTAATAGCTCTGCCTGCATCGCGGTATTTTCACGACGCAATTGAGCCTCAGACTTACTTTGTTGACTTAGCCATTCTCGCGACAATACAGGATAGCTTGCAAGGGCATAAATTGGATTATATGCCGCATACAAAACATCACGTGCAGGTTGAATTACATGCGGGACACGCCAGTTAAAGAACAGGATGACCAAGCAAGTAATGACCGCAATTATAAAAGAGCGAAAAGATGGCGGTTGTCTGGAAAACAGATTTGTTTGCACCGCCGAATCCTATGTATTAGCCAACAAATAACATATCGTGGTTTGGATTATCAAAGAATTCCAAGACCTTGCCACCACCACGGGTAACGCAAGTTAATGGTTCTTCTGCGACTACCACAGGCAAGCCAGTTTCTTGTGCCAAAAGCTTGTCTAGGTTACGCAATAACGCACCGCCACCGGTGAGCACAATTCCACGCTCTGCAATATCGGAAGAAAGTTCTGGTGGAGTTTGTTCCAGTGCAGATTTTACTGCCGATACAATGCTTTGTAACGGATCAGAAATGGCTTGGGTAATTTCATCAGAAGTTACAGTAATGGCACGTGGCACACCTTCTGCCAAGTTACGACCACGCACTTCAATTTCCAGTGGTTTAGCACCTTCATCTGGCAATGCCATGCCAACTTCTTTCTTAATGGTTTCTGCTGTGGTTTCACCAATCACACAACCATGTGCCTTACGCACGTAGTTAATGATTTGCTCATCAAATACATCACCACCAATACGCAATGAATCTGAATAAACACAACCTTGTAATGAAATGATCGCGATTTCTGTCGTGCCACCGCCAACATCTACCACCATTGAACCACAGGCTTGCTCGACTGGCATACCTGCGCCAATTGCTGCTGCCATTGGCTCTTCAATTAAACGTACATCACGTGCGCCTGCGTTAAACACGGCTTCACGAATCGCACGGCGCTCTACCAAAGTAGATTTGCATGGTACACACACCACTACACGCGGTGCAGGTGGGAATAAACGTTTTTCATGCACTTTGCCAATAAATTGGTTCAGCATGGTTTCAGTCACTTCAAAATCAGCGATGACACCATCTTTCATTGGGCGAATTGCAGAAATGTTTGCAGGGGTACGACCCAACATTTGTTTGGCATCAAGACCGACTGCGGCAACAATTTTCTGTGAACCGCTGTGACGAATTGCCACAACTGTCGGTTCATTTAATATAATGCCTCGTCCTGGCGCATAAATAAGTGTATTTGCTGTACCTAAATCAATGGCTAGGTCTGGCGAAAACAAGCCAATTAGTCGTTTTAGAATCACGGAGTCGTTCTCGATTAAACTTTATGTGGACGCAAGTTGGCAACTTTAACTAAATGTGGTGCGTTGAACAAGTCAATCGCTTATTATAACGCACGATATTTTGAAATTTTTTATTAATACTGATTTTAGGTGATGTTATGTCTACCTCGGATGCTCAGCATTCTGCAGATTTAAATGCACAAACAGTTTCAGCAATTGCCCATCTTGCTCGTCTTAAACTCAATGATACGCAATCTGCTGAGTATGCTCAAAGTCTAAATAAAATTTTAGGCATGATGGAAAGCTTAAAAGGCATAAATACCGATGACGTTGAGCCTTTAAAAAGCCCATTTGACCACCCTCAACCATTACGTGAAGACGTCGTAACCGAACAGAATCATCGTGAGCAATATCAAGCTGTTGCCCCTGCAGTTCAGGATGGCTTGTACCTTGTTCCACGTGTGATTGAATAATTTATTCGGCTGTTACATTTTGACTTCATAAAAAGGTAAAAGAATTTTTCTCATGACAGATTTACATCGCTTATCGATTCGTGAAATCTCTGAGGGTTTAGCGGCAGCCAAATTCTCCTCTCGCGAACTAACAGAACATTATTTAAAACGTATTGCCAAAATTGATCCGCAAGTGCGCTCTTATGTCACCGTGACCAATGAAGTAGCACTGGCACAGGCGGATGCAGCCGATGCATTACGTCAGGCGGGTCAAGCGACAGCACTGACAGGTATTCCTGTTGCACATAAAGATATTTTTTGTACCCAAGGCATTAAAACCTCTGCGGGTTCAAAAATGCTGGACAATTTTATCTCGCCTTATGACGCAACTGTGGTGGCACAAGGTAAAAATGCAGGTTTGGTCACTTTGGGTAAAGTGAACATGGACGAATTCGCAATGGGTTCAACCTCTGAAAGTTCGTTCTATGGCGCGACCAAAAACCCATGGGCACTTGACCATGTACCGGGTGGTTCGTCAGGTGGTTCTGCTGCTGTCGTGGCGGCTGACCTTGCACCATTTGCTACAGGTACAGATACAGGTGGTTCAATCCGTCAGCCTGCGTCTTTCTGTGGTTTGACTGGTCTCAAACCAACTTACGGACGTGTTTCACGTTACGGCATCATCGCTTATGCATCATCTTTAGATCAGGCAGGCCCAATGGCACGCTCTGCAGAAGACTGCGCATATTTAATGAATGTAATGGCAGGTCATGACGCCAAAGACTCAACCTCTATGGATAAAGCGGTTGAAGATTATGTGGCGAACCTGAATGCAACAACGCTCAAAGGCTTACGCATTGGTATTCCGAAACAATACTTCAATGTGGCTGGTTTAGATGCTGCGGTGAAAGCACGTGTTGAAGAATCACTAAAAAAATTAGAAGAATTGGGCGCAGTATTGGTTGAGATTGATCTCAACATGACTGAAAGCTACGTGCCAACTTACTATCTGATTGCGCCTGCAGAAGCATCGTCTAACCTTTCTCGTTACGATGGTGTGCGTTATGGCTACCGCGCAGAAAATCCTCAAGATATTTTAGATCTTTACAAACGCTCGCGTTCTGAAGGTTTTGGTGCAGAAGTACAACGTCGTATCTTGATTGGTACTTATGCCCTTTCTGCAGGTTATTACGATGCCTATTACGTGAAAGCGCAAAAGGTGCGTCGTTTAATTCAGCAAGACTTCTTAAAAGCCTTTGAACAGGTAGATGTAATTGCTGCACCGACTGCACCAACCACTGCATATAAAATTGGCGCATCTTTAGACCCTGTTGAAATGTATTTGGGCGATATTTACACCATTGCGGTGAACTTGGCAGGCTTACCAGCAATTAGTGCGCCTGTTGGTTTTGACCAAGACAACTTGCCTGTTGGTTTACAACTGATTGGCAACTACTGGTCTGAATCACAACTGCTATCTGTGGTACATCAATACCAACAAGCGACAGACTGGCATAGCAAACGCGCGGCAATTGCTGAGGAGAATGCATAATGGCGAGCAATCAAAAGAAAGCGAAATCAAACCTGATTGATGGCTGGGAAGTCGTAATTGGTATTGAGATTCACACTCAGCTTGCAACCAATTCTAAAATTTTCTCGGGCTCATCAACCGAATTTGGTCAAGACCCAAATACGCAAGCCAGCCTTGTTGATTTAGCTATGCCGGGCGTCTTGCCTGTGTTGAATAAAGAAGTGGTAGATTTAGCGATTCGCTTCGGTTTAGGTATTGATGCTTATATCGATCAGGCTTCTGTATTTGCACGTAAAAACTACTTCTACCCTGACTCCCCTAAAGGCTACCAAATTAGCCAGATGGATAACCCGATTGTAGGCTTGGGGCATATCGACATCCAACTTGAAGATGGTGCGGTGAAACGCATTGGCGTGACCCGTGCGCACCTTGAGGAAGATGCGGGTAAATCAATCCATGACCAATTTGAAGGCATGTCAGGCATTGACTTAAACCGTGCAGGCACGCCTTTATTGGAAATCGTATCTGAACCAGATATGCGCTCAGTTGAAGAAGCGGTTGCTTATATTAAAGCGATTCACACACTGGTGCGTTGGTTGGGTATTTCTGACGGCAACATGGCAGAAGGTTCATTCCGTGCGGACTGTAACGTGTCGCTACGTCGTCCAGGTCAGCCATTCGGTACACGTTGTGAGCTTAAAAACTTGAACTCATTCCGTTTCATTGAACAAGCGATCAATGTTGAAATTGAACGTCAAATGGAAATTTTGGAATGGGATGGCACCATTGATCAAGAAACACGTTTGTTCGATCCAGTGAAGATGGAAACGCGTTCAATGCGTTCGAAGGAAGAAGCGAACGATTACCGCTACTTCCCTGATCCAGACTTGTTGCCTGTGATTATTCCTGACGCGCAAATTGAAGCCATTAAGGCGACTATGCCTGAGCTTCCTGCTGCACGTCGTGCACGTTTCGTGGCGGACTTTGGTGTGACTGAGTACGATGCTCACGTACTGACACTGACTCGTGAAATGTCAGAGTTTTACGAAGCTGTAGTTGCTGCGGCTGGTGGTGCGGCTCAAGGTAAAGTTTCTGCAAACTGGGTAATGGGTGAATTCTCAGGTGCTTTAAATAAAGCAGGCTTAGATTTGGCTGATTCTCCTGTATCTGCGGAAAAACTTGGCGGTATGATCGCGCGTATTGTGGACAACACGATTAACGGTAAGATCGCGAAGCAAGTATTCGGCTTTATGTGGGACGAAGGCAAATCTGCGGACGAGATTATTGCTGAGAAAGGCTTGAAACAGGAAACTGATACAGGCGCGATTGAAGCAATCATTAAAGAAGTTCTCGCTGCCAATGAGAAGATGGTTGAAGAGTATAAATCTGGTAAAGAGAAAGCCTTTAACGGTCTTGTTGGTCAAGTGATGAAAGCAGCGAAAGGTAAAGCGAACCCTGCGCAAGTGAATGAATTGATGAAGAAATTGATTGGTTGATTAATTGACTAATTCTTTGTTTTTATGAGATAAACCTCACTTCGTGTGGGGTTTATCACAATATACTTTTAAATCATAGAATGACTTAACATGCCAATATTTGAAATTAAAGATCAACAACAATTACAAGTTGTAGAAAAAACCAACTTCTTATTAGAAAAAGATCTGCAAAATTTAATTGAAAAGAATTTAATCCCTGTTTTTAATTGCAAGTTTATTGCTAGTGAGTTTTCAACTGGTGCAATACATGCAGGGCGCATTGATACACTCGCATTATCTGAAGACAACAACCCAGTCATTATTGAATATAAAAAAGTAGAGTCATCCGAACTCATTACTCAAAGTTTATTTTATCTACATTGGATTCAAGACCACAAAGGTGATTTTGAAGTCGCAGCTAAAAAAGTTTTAGGGCAAAACATTGAGATAGATTGGTCTGATATTCGCGTTATTTGTATTGCACCAAACTATAAAAAGTATGATTTACATGCAGTACAAGTGATAGGTGCAAATATTGAACTATGGCGTTACCAGCTATTTTCTAACCAAAGCCTATATCTCGAAGAAGTATTTCATACAGCCACATCAAATGCTCACGCTTTAACACATTCAACCGATCAGCCTACAAAAAATCCTGTGATGGTTGCTGCAGGAAAAAAAGCTGCAATTACCAGAAGTATTGGACAATATTCAATAGATGACCACTTAGCAAATAAGCCTAAAGAAATCATTGATCTGATCGAAGCTTTACAGGAGCTTATGATGCAAATTGATGAATCTATCGAGGAAATTCCTAAAAAATATTATATTGCTTATAAAAGCACTCAAAATATCCTAACTGTAGAAGTCCGAGCAAAAAACTTAAAAATTTATTTAAAATTAAAGCCTGAAGATATACCTACAAATACATCAAATTACCGTGATGTTTCCAATATTGGGCATCATGGAGTTGGCGATGTTGAATTTACAATTTGCACAATTGAAGAATTAAATGCAATACGGTCTTATATTGAACTTAGTTATAATAAAATCGGTGGATAACCCTTTTTATTCATACAATAAGAGTTTTTTTAATAGCAAAGGCGATTTATAAGTACACCTAGTTAGCAAACTTACTTGCAGCTTAGGACGTGTGCAATACTTAATGTACTTTTAATCTCTACTTGCTAATAAGCATTACTTAGCAAGTGCACAAATAAAAATTTAATGTGAGGCAATCACCTCACTTCATTCCTCTCAACATATTCTTAGCCCCTGCATGATTATAATTATTGGCTAAATTCTGCAAAATACGTTTTGCCTGTGCATCTGAATTTGGAAAACGACTCCGATAACTCGAAACACCCGTTAAACAACGTGCCACCAACATACCAGATTCTGTATAAATACGTGTACCCTCTGCGCCCTGTAACTTGCCATAGTTATAAGCACGTTGCGCATTATTACAGGCATTAATTTGATTACGCCCACTGTTTAAATCACGACGCGCAGCGACATATAAACGTGTCTGTTGCTGTTGTGGTGTTTCAACCACACGTGGTGGAGCTGTTTTTAATGATGCAACTACAGGCTCTTTTTTCTCTTCAGGTTTTTCTTTCACTTCAGCAACTTTAGTTGCATTTGTTGTTTTTGGATTACTTGGAGCTGCTTTAGGTGCAGCCTTTGCAGGTGTAGAAACCGCGCGGTAAAAACGTCGTGCTTCATCTTCAGACATTATTTTAGTGACCAAACTCACTACTCGCGCTTCACCACGCTGTTCCAACTGGCGCTCTGCCACAGGTTCAATAGATACAATCCAACTTTCGCCCTGATTACCTACACAGCGGTATGCCCCAATCCCCTGTTTTACATCTCGATAAGTATTGAGTAGTTTTTTAGACCATGCATTTTTGACTAAACTCATTGAGCTTTTATAGGCCAGCGTTAAGCGTCCATTTTGTGACTGACAATAGCTGCCCATATATTTACGTGGAATCATAGATTCAGCAGGCTGATCTTTGCGCTGTGGCCCCCAATAATAGACATATTCTTTAGCGGCACCACTGGGCTGATTTAAGTTTTTTTGAACAATCAGTTCTTGTGCAGATGCAAAATGCTTCACCGAATTTGGGCTATATTGATCGACTGTTGCACAACCAAATAATAGGCTGCCCACCCCCCCCATCAAAAGTATTTTTTTGCAGGTCACGTTTCAATTCTCAATTGTTTTTATAGGAATGAAAATATATGAATTAGCGGAAAATAACAAATCTAACACCTTGATTTTATAGTTAAATAATCATCGCTTTATTTGAATCGCGTTTGATATTTTTATAAAACAATCCAATTCATCACAGTTTTTTATGATTTTGAATACTAACAATCATATTATTTTTTATACAACTGTTCAGATCTATTTATATTTAGCAATCATGGCTCTGAACATGTGAACGCGACATCCACAACAAATCATGGATGTCGCCACCACAACTAGTGATCCAATGTCGATTCAAATGCTTTTAAACGCTTATAGATAGACAAGAGCTCAATAATGGTTGGCCAAGATGCAATCAGATACTGAAAAGATTCACGGACTTTGCCAAATACGTTGGCAATTTGCATCATCAAACCCAATGTAATAGCCCCTGCGGCAATACTTGGGAACAACACAAATAAACCATAAATATTGTCCAATTGCATGTACCAAATGCGTACCAAGTTAAAATAGGCATAGTGGAAATATAAACGGAAATAGTTCAAACGCACTTTGCTAAACAGTTCTTTTAAACTCAGCGGATCAGCACGTTCAGCGTGATCTTCACCATAAACCAATTCTTTACGATAAGCCGCCTCAACTTTTTGGTTATTAAATTCCAGACCTGGTAACTTCGCACCCACCACAATTAACACCACTGTACCAAATACTGCCCAACCCACTGCAGCCCAAACTAAGGCATACGAAATTTCCCCCACTATAGGCAGGGCTTTGACATGCACAGACAAACTAAACAGCACAGGTAAAAATGCCAACAAAGTCATTAGGGCTTCGACTAAATTTACCCCTAAAGTTTCCATGGTTCTGGCAAAGCGCATGGTATCTTCTTGAATACGCTGTGAAGCCCCTTCAATATGTCTGAGTTTTTCCCAATGTGCGGTGTAATAATTATTCATTGCCGTACGCCAACGAAAAACATAGTGACTAACAAAAAATAAATTCAAAACCATTAAGGTCACTGCCACCATGGCGATGTATAAAAAGGTCAGCACACCTGCATAGAGTTCATTGACATCTCCACCGCCACTACTGAGCATTTTTTGAATCAGGTCATAAAATGGGTTGTACCAGGCATTCACCACAACATTGACTTGTACCCCAAACCAAATATTGAACAGGATGAATGCCGATCCCCATACCGACCAACGCTGCCACGGGTTATTAGATTTAAATTTCCAAAAGGTGGCAAAAATAGTGGTTGATACAAAAAACCAGAAATAAAACCATAAAAATGCAGGTGACCAAAAACGACTGACATCAATGGGTAATGTTGCTTCGGCATAACCTTGTGGGAAGCCAATCCAACTGCCCCATGCGCTACCGCCTGAATACCACAAAGCCAGATTAATGGCGAACCAAACAAGCAATGAAATAAAAAACCACTTTGGATTTGGAAAAAATGACTTAAACATGCAGACAAAAAGCCTTTATTTTTTAATTTGGAATGTAAAACCCAGTGCCTTCACCACTTAAAAAAGCGTGAATGGATACTTTAACTTTTATACTTTATACGCTGTTTTTTCAGCAATAATTTTATTTTTATACTGAAAACTGTAAATTTCATCAATCGGCTATATTTTACTGCGCTGTTCATTTGCCATTCATCTAAGAAATTACATCAAATTTCAATTTCTTATATTTTTAAAATGTCAAATTATGAAGTATTGGGCAAATTTATTGCGATTTTTTGACCAACAATTCAAGTACAAAATATTTAAACCCGACACAAATTTACGATTTTGTGTAGATTATTCATCAATTTACTATATAATACAGTTGATTAAAAATAACTCATTTAGGGTGCGGTATGGAATCTCCAACAGAAAACATTGCTATTGAGCTACTTGAACCTATTGTTCTACGTAAAGAAAACTGCGCACCAATTGAATTCGAGCAAGGTACAATTTTAAAAGTTTTATTGGTTAATCCTAACTCCTACTTGGTTACCGTAGACGACGAATTTAACTTTACTGTCTCTTTAGAAGATGAAAATAAGGTGTGGCGTAAACTTTAATTACTGAGTCGCCACAAACTTTAATGATTGAATGTACGCAAAGCACATTCAATCATTAGATAAAGCTTGATAAATACGCTACTGCTTTCATGGCTTATAAAAACTAAACTTTCATTACACCTATCAATCACAGCATCCTTTTAATTTTTCAGAAGTCCACTTCGGGTATGGCTCTCTGAAAATGTTGCCTAAGATTCAGTTTTCAATCCTCTGTATATCATTGTAGATTTTGCAACAATCTCATCAAAATCACCTTTATATTGGGCAAAATGAGATAAAAATTAGCTTTAAATTTTCATCTTATTTTCTCTATAAAAATCAATAAAATATACCAATTGATCAAACCAAAACAACAACAGCAATGACTTTAAATTCACTTTTACAACTAAGCAAAACCAAAATTAATCAAAAATTATGATAAGATCATGCTTCTTGTAAAACACATTTTTTTATAAAGATGAGTTGCTTAAGCAATTTTTACTGTCTTTAGTGTGTTTTATTTTTTCTATTTTTTTAATTCACATCCTATTTTGACAAGATCTACTTGATCTCTAAATTTAGGATTGTATTTGCTTATTTTTATAATGCGGATATTTAAAATCCTGAATTGTGTCACTCAAAATTGGAGAAGTAATTAAGAACTCAAAAACTAATGGAGATAGCAATGGATCGAATTGCAATTATTGGCGCTGGCCCAAGCGGCATGGCCCAATTAAGAGCGTTTCAGTCAGCAAAGGCCAAAGGTCTACAAGTTCCTGAAATTGTATGTTTCGAAAAACAAAATGATTGGGGTGGACTCTGGAACTATACTTGGCGCACAGGTATAGATGAACATGGCGAACCTGTCCACGGCAGTATGTACCGTTATTTATGGTCAAATGGCCCTAAAGAAGCGCTAGAATTTGCCGATTATACTTTTGATGAACACTTCAAAAAACCAATCGCGTCTTATCCGCCACGCGCAGTGTTGTGGGATTATATTCAAGGTCGTGCAGAAAAAGCACAGGTGAAAGACTTAGTCCGCTTTAATACCGCCGTTCAGCATATTCATTATGATGATGCGACGCAAAAATTTACGGTTGATGTCGAAGATTACGCACAGCAACGTCATTATTCAGAACAGTTTGATTATGTTGTGGTGGCCTCTGGGCACTTTTCTACCCCGCGTGTCCCTGTTTATGAAGGCTTTGATCAATTCCATGGTCGTATTTTACACGCGCATGATTTCCGTGATGCACTGGAATTTAAAGGTAAATCAGTGCTGTTGGTGGGCAGCAGCTACTCTGCCGAAGACATTGGTTCGCAATGTTATAAATACGGCGCCAAACAAATTTACAGTTGCTATCGCAGTAAAGCCATGGGCTTTAAGTGGCCCAAAAACTGGTCTGAAAAACCACAATTACTGCGTGTAGATGAAAATACTGCTTATTTTGGTGATGGAACATCGGCCAAAATTGATGCCATTATTTTATGTACGGGCTATTTACACCACTTCCCGTTTATTGAAGATGGCTTGCGCCTCAGAACGCATAACTGCCTTTATCCACTAGGTTTATATCAAGGTGTGGTTTGGGAAAAGAATCCACGTTTGTTCTATTTGGGTATGCAAGATCAATGGTACACCTTCAATATGTTCGATGCGCAGGCATGGTTTGTCCGCGATGTGATTTTGGGCAAAATTGCGTTGCCAAGCATAGAGGAAATGCAAAGCCATACCCAAACCTTGCATGAAAAAGAACAACGCTTAATGAGCGATGAACAATCTGCACGTTTTCAAGGGGATTACATCAAACGCCTGATTGCGCAGACCGACTATCCATCTTTCAATATTGATGCAGTACACGATATTTTCATGCAATGGAAAAAGCATAAAAAAGAAAATATTATGGGCTTTAGAGATAAAGTTTATCGCTCAGTGATGACAGGAAAAATGGCTAAACCGCATCACACACCATGGCTTTATGCACTAGATGATTCTTTGGAAAGTTATCTAGAAGATGAAGCTCAACGTGAGGCAATGTAAGGCGTAATCTAAAAGATCAAAGTAACGAAAAAACAGCTACAAGCCTCAAAAGTTTTGCTGATGAGGCTTGTGGTTTAAAGATTTATTTCAACTTAGCGTTATTTTAGAAATAGCGCTGATTATAAGTCTGACTTAGCACGTTTTAAGGCTTGTTGCCAACGCGCTAAATGTTCTGCACGCTCTGCTTCATTCATTTGGGGTTCAAATACCCGATCTAACTGCCAAGATGCTGAAATTTCAGATAAGTCAGAAAATACACCCGCCTTTAAACCTGCCATAGCTGCTGCTCCCCAAGCGGTTGATTCCAACATTTTAGGACGTAACACAGGCACATTTAAAATATCGGCTTGGAATTGCATCAACATATCATTTTGACTAGCACCACCATCGACTCGAAGCTCTTTCAGTGGATGATCTAAATCGGATTGCATCGCAGTGAGTACATCCGACACCTGAAATGCAATGGATTCCAAGGCAGCACGGGCAATATGTGCCTTGTTGGTGCCACGTGACATTCCACATAAAAGCGCTCGCGCTTCACTGTCCCAATGTGGCGCACCAAGCCCTGTAAATGCAGGAACTAGCACTACACCATCGCTAGAAGTTACACTATTGGCAAGTTGTTCCACATCGCTGCTTTTTTGGATAATACCCAAACCATCGCGCAGCCATTGCACTACAGCACCTGCCATAAAAACACTGCCTTCAAGGGCAAAATGGGTTTGATTTTGACATTGCCACGCCAAAGTAGTGAGTAACTTATTTTGGCTAAATTGCACCTGATTGCCTGTATTAAACAACATAAAACAGCCTGTGCCGTAGGTATTTTTTGCTGTACCAACTTCAAAGCACGATTGCCCAAACAACGCCGCCTGCTGATCGCCTAAAATACCTGTAATTGGGATATTCGCCCCCAATAAACCCGTTGCGGTATCTGCAATATAGCTGTCGGATGCAATAATTTTAGGTAAAACTGATGCGGGAATTTGAAATAATTCCAGCAATTCTTCATCCCAAGTTTGGTGATGTAAATTCATCAACATCGTTCTTGAAGCATTACTCGCTTCAATGACATGCTCTGCGCCTTGGGTCAAATTCCAGATTAACCAACTGTCGATGGTGCCAAAAGCCACATGCCCCAGCTGTGCCAATGCTTTTAATCCATCGACATGCTCAAGCAGCCACACCAGTTTGCCTGCACTAAAATACGGATCTATACGCAGACCTGTTTTTTCCTGAATCAATTGCATCTGATTATTTTGAATCAAGTGATGACACCAATCAGCCGCACGACGATCTTGCCAAATTATTGCAGGCGCTAATGGTTTGCCTGTGCGTTTATCCCACACCACTGTGGTTTCACGTTGATTGGTCACACCAATTGCGCGAATGTCTTTAGCCAAAATACCTGCAGTCGCCAGAGCCTGTTGCACCACAGCAATTTGATTTGACCAGATTTCTTGAGCATCTTGCTCCACCCAACCTGAATGTGGGGTCTGAATATGGGTTTCTCGTTGTGCCGTTGCCTGAACTTGTCCGTGTTCATTGAAGATGATAGCGCGACTAGAGGTTGTGCCTTGATCGAGTGCTAGTAAATAACTCATATTTTTTATTGTGTTTGACTTGAAAAATAAAATATTAGCGCAATTATGTAACTAAGCGCATCGAAATGTGTAATTGTGCAGAAAATACATCGTAATTTTTGCCAGCTATGCTATGATTGCGCTGTGATATGGGGATGTTATTGGCTTCGACGCTGATGATGAAGCTCATAGATGCATGCCGAGAGCGCATTTTCTCTCGTAAATCAAATTTGCATTAAAATAGTCGCAAACGACGAATCTTACGCTCTAGCTGCCTAAGGGCCGCTTGTCCGCTTCACTGAATACTTGTGGTCAGTGAACCCGACTGAAGCGCACGCACACAAGTCCGTATAGAGTTGAGCCTCGGGACTTTATACCAAACTTAGAGGATCGCACTTTAAACCCTGTTCGTCGGGTCTTAGAGTGTTAAAACAATAGACGATATCTAAGCATGTAGTATTCTCGAGTGTAGTGTTGGCGGACGCGGGTTCAACTCCCGCCATCTCCACCAAATTCTTAAATTCATATGAAGTTACATAACTAAATATGACTAAAAAATCCTTAAACATCAGTGTTTAAGGCTTTTTCTATGGGTTTTGCGTCCAATGCTATCCAGAACAAATTGACCCAAATTTGAATAAATTGGGTCAAAATTGCGTCAATTTGACCCACAACTTTTAGATCTATAATGACCTGAAGCGAAGTACATCTCTCAAACAACCCTTGTCATAAATTTGTAATGTTTGTTGCTTATAAATTCTTAGAAATTTCAACTTTATATTTTAAGGTTCAGGAATGTCAGCAAACATCAGCTTAAAGTATCTAAATTCATTGATCAGTGATGCTCAGACTAAAGGCAATAAAATTGAGAAAATATTATTAGGCTATAAGGCTTATTATTTTTTCATGTCAGATAGTGAGTTCCATAAGGCAGTGACTAGCTCTGCACTCTCGCCAAGCAAACGCAAATATAAAGACCATAAAATTAAAGTGACCCAAGACGACTATCAAATTGAGGTAAAACTTCACGAAAAATGATCAGGATTGCTCACTTTTGCACAATACAGGTTCAAATCCACTTTTAGGATTTGAGCCTTTTTATTGGACGGTTTATTCATCTCCAAACATTTTTCGCTTTCACTCCCCAAACCGAATAACTCACCCGCACAACAACAAAATAGATTATATTATCCTTAATTGATAAAAAATTATGCGGAGTACACATGCAGGTATTTCCCTTAGGCAAGCGAACGATTTCCGTGATTGTGGTCATTGTAGCTTTGGTTTTATTGTTAATTTACGTAGTCTTACGCACAGGCCCATTTGCCCCTGTCAACGTCACCCTCACGCAAGTCAAATATCAATCCATTCAACCTAGC
The DNA here is from genome assembly GCF_013418565.1 of Acinetobacter sp. YH12135. Classification (NCBI taxonomy): domain Bacteria; kingdom Pseudomonadati; phylum Pseudomonadota; class Gammaproteobacteria; order Moraxellales; family Moraxellaceae; genus Acinetobacter; species Acinetobacter sp. YH12135. Next base: position 41,991 of record NZ_VPBU01000009.1, on the reverse strand, counting down.
CTGTTTGGCGTAGCAACCGTTGAAGCGCGTTATAATTATAAAATTGGCCCAACTGCAGCAGGTCGCTTAAAAAACTTAAAAGTAGATATTGGCGATAACGTACAAGCAGAACAACTGTTAGGCGAAATGGATCCTGTCGATCTAGAAGATCGTTTATTGGCTCAACGTGCGATAATCCAAAAAATTACCGCTCAGCAACAAGACACTCAAATCCGTCAAAATTTTGCGCAGCAACAAGTCAATCGTTATCAACAACTAGCTAAAATCAATGCCACCAGCCAAGAATCTTTAGCCATTAAACAACAAGAGCTCGATTTGGCAACGGCGGCACTCAGCGCGATGCAACAAGAACTCAATAAAGCACGTGCAGACCTGAATACCTTACAAGCACAGCGTGATAATTTAAATTTAGTGGCCACAGCTGCAGGTGTCGTCACTGCACGTTATGCAGAACCGGGTTCAACGGTGGTAGCAGGTCAAACCGTACTAGAAATTGTCGATCCTAACTCCATTTGGATGAATGCCCGTTTCGATCAATCCAGTGCGATTGGTTTAGCTGCTGACTTACCAGCTCAAATTCATTTACGTTCACGGCAAAATAATGCTTTGGCAGGTCATGTGTTATGGGTAGAACCTCGTGCCGATGCCATTACCGAAGAAATTTTAGCTAAAGTGGTTTTTAATCAACCTCCAACGCCTCTTCCGCCTTTGGGTGAGTTAGCAGAAGTCACCATCAGCCTCGCACCATTGGCACGCAGCTTAACCATTCCCAATGCGGCAGTTCACCGTATCAATAACCAAGTAGGCGTGTGGAAAGTTGTGGCCGAAAAGCCGCAATTTGTTGAAGTTCAATTAGGACGTTCAAATTTAGCGGGCGATGTGCAAGTGCTCGCAGGCTTATCCGAAAATGATCAAGTGGTGCTGTATAGTGAAAAACCCCTACATGCCAAAAACCGTTTACGGGTTGTCAAGCAACTTGCAGGAGCAGCTAAATGATTAGTCTGGCAGGTCGTGATATTTTCCATTCATGGGGTAAATTTGTATTTACTGGCTTTGGACTCGGCTTGCTGATTGGTGTGACCTTAATTATGGCTGGCGTGTATCGCGGCATGGTAGATGATGCCAAAGCCCTGCTGAATAACAGTGGTGCTGACCTATGGGTAGTGCAGCAAGATACACTTGGCCCTTATGCAGAACCTTCAAGTGTGCGTGATGATTTATATCGCAGCGTGATGAATATGCCCGGGGTGGCGCATGCTTCAAATATTACTTATTTAACCATGCAAGTGCATCATCAAGATAAAGATATTCGCTCGATGGTGGTCGGGATTCAAACAGGTGAACATGCGTGGAATAACTTGGGGTGGCCGCCACATTTATTGGCAGGACGTCAATTGACCCGCGGGCACTATGAAGCCGTAGCCGACATGAGTACGGGATTAAAGTTGGGTGATCGTATTAAAATCCGTCGTAACACCTTTACCGTGGTGGGTTTAACCCGACGCATGGTGTCTTCGGGTGGTGACCCGATGATTTTTATTCCGCTGAAAGATGCACAACAGGCGCAATTCCAAAAGGACAATGCTGCCATTTTACAAGACCGTAGACGAATTGCAGTAAACCCAATTTATAACCGCCCTGCTTATCCTGACTTGCTTGAAAGCGTACTCAATGCACAAAGTAGCAACCGTTATGTGAATGCTATTTTAGTCCGTTTAAATGCAGGTGCTTCAGCTGAAGAAACAGCAGCACATATTCAGCGTTGGCAACAACTAACAGTCTATACCCGCCCGCAGATGGAACACATTTTAATCAGCAAAATGATTGCCACATCCGCCAAACAAATTGCCATGTTTTTGGTGATTTTGGCCTTGGTCAGCGCCGCGATTGTGGCATTTATTATTTATACCCTGACTATGGACAAAATTCGTGAAATTGCGGTCTTAAAATTAATTGGCACACGCAATCGCACAATCGCTTGGATGATCTTGCAACAAGCACTCGCGCTTGGATTAATTGGGTTTGCTGTTGGTAAAATCAGTTCAACCTTTGCCGCACCATATTTCCCGAAATATGTCTTATTGGTTCCGCAAGATTCTATTTTTGGATTTATTGCGGTGATGCTGATTTGCATGTTAGCCAGTTTGGTTGCAATTCGGATGGCACTGCGCATTGACCCTGCCGAAGCAATTGGGGGATAACATGACACACGGCATTTTAATTGAAGGTTTAAAAAAGCGTTTTGGACAAGGTGACAATGCCTTTTATGCCTTAAAAGATGTCAAAATGCAGGTTGCACCCGGTGAAGTGGTTGGGCTGATTGGCCCCTCAGGTTCGGGTAAAAGCACCTTGCTCAAATGTTTAGGTGCCGTGATTGATCCTACCGAAGGACGCATGACTTTGGGCGATGAGGTGATTTTTGATCAACGTTGGTTAGTCAAAGACTTAAGTGCCTTACGCCGCGATAAAATTGGTTTTATGTTCCAAACCCCGTACTTAATTCCTTTTTTAAATGTTTTGGATAATGTAGCGCTGCTGCCGATGTTAGCAGGCGTAGCCAATGACATTGCCCGCGCCCGCGCATTGGAAATTTTAACGGCGCTCGATGTGCAGCATCGGGTACATGCCATGCCTGGGCAATTGTCTGGTGGTGAACAACAGCGTGTCGCCATTGCACGTGGTTTGATTAATCAACCGCCTGTGATTTTAGCCGATGAACCCACTGCACCATTGGATAGTGTACGCGCGATGACCGTGATTCGCTTATTACACGAAATGGCAGAAAAATTTCAAACTGCAATTATTGTAGTCACACATGACGATAAAATCATCCCTACCTTTAAACGCTTGTACCACATTCGAGATGGTGTGACTTATGAAGAACAAGGCGAAGGACGTCCTTTTAAGTAGGCTCTAAAGTTTTCAGCGCTGGAAACTGATGTTTTAGCTCAATATCAAAAGCAATAAAATATCTGCATTTCAAGTTACATGCGACACAATGCTAAAAAACGGTTGATGTGGTATTCTGATAGCATCAGAAATGCAAAAATATAATACTTACTAGCTTCATACTGTTCTTGGAATTTAATCAAAATACGCATATATTGATTAAATAGAGCAATTTATTCTTAATCCAAGAATTGACGCGCTAACCATGAAACTTAATCACCTAGAGGTTTTAGATATGTCAACTAGAAACCGAACCAATGAAAGTGAAATCGCTACAGCTGCAGCTGACGTTTTGCGTGAACGCTTCATTGCAGTAGCTCACAGTGATCGAGTACTTTATGTGGAAAATGATGCCTTAGTCAGCAAAACCCCGAATGGCAAACCAGTTTTAATCAAACAGTTATCTGGTCGGAACCCTGATCTAGCCCGCCAGTTTAATGGTCGCAGAACCTTTAAAATTAGAAAACGTAACATAGAGGCTACTGCAGAATAATTTATGTTGCCAAAAACACCTCGAATCAGAATGTTTGCGGGTCCAAATGGATCGGGCAAAAGTACGATGATTAATGGTTTAGATAGCCGTTTATCTAAATTGTTTTTGAATGCTGACAACCTTGAGCGCGATCTTAAAGCCACACCCATTCTTGATCTAAGTCAATTTGATATACGCATTAATGCAAACATATTGGTTGATTATCTTACTCAAGCAAGTCGACCACTAAAAAATGCAGATGGTACTCTAAGCAAAAGTCCTCTCCTCTCAGTAGATCCTGTGATTGATGGAAGCTTAATCGACTTAAGCGGGAACACGATTGATTCCTACCTCGCAGCCCGAATTCTTGATGTCATCCGTAAAGAGTTACTTACGCTTAAGGTTGGATTTACATTTGAAACCGTAATGTCTCATGAGAGTAAAATCGAGTTTTTGCGAGATGCTAAAACGCAAGGCTATCGTACCTATTTATACTTTGTGACGACTGAGGACCCTGATATTAATGTGGACCGAGTTAAACAACGTGTGAAAAATGGTGGTCATCCAGTCGAAGAAATTAAAATCCGTGAACGCTATTTCCGCACTATGCACATGTTGATTGATGCGATTGAAGTATCTGACCGAGCGTATTTATTTGATAACTCAAGTAATGCGACCAAGAATATGGCTTCTTATATCTGTGAAGTGACTAACGGAGATACATTGATCATTAATCCAGATTTTAAAGGAGAGTTTCCGATCTGGTTTGAAAAATATGTACTTGTTCATTTGGTTGATGAAGAATAAAAAAACCGCGCTTGAATCATTCAAACGCGGTTTTTTAAATATTCACAGGTCAGTAAACTGAACCCATCGGCATCTTACTCAGCCAACATTTTACTCAGTATTCATAGCCATTGTTGATTGACCATTGCTGCAATTTGCCATAATAGATTTCATCACTGAACAGCAGGTCTGCTTTAGAGGCAGCATTACTTTCTTCGGTTGGGCAGAAACCATCATCACAATCGGCATCGACAACCCAGCAACCACGCACAAATAATACTTTATTGCCTTCTTGCTCCAGTTGTTTCTGAACGCGATCAATCGCTTCATGTAAGTCATCTGCGCCTAAATATGCGGTCAAATACGCATAAGAGCCTGTTTCATCGGATGCTTTACGGAACTCGACACCCACACAAAATAAATGTTTTTTCATTCTTGGCTCCTTGTCATCTTATACAGCTAAACTAATCTTTAATTTGGTCTAGGTCTAGTGCTTTTTCTTACACTTAACAATACGTTACCTATTCACAATACTGCAGTTCAAAGTAAAAACATAGTATCCAAATATTAGACTTAAGCCATAATCGCTGTATAAATGAGGTAGAGCGCAACACCAATGACTGTTGTAGCAAATACCTTTTGTACAGTATTGCTATTCATGCGATGTACCAAAGTACGTCCAAGTAACATCCCGACAATACACGCCAGAACAAAGGTGATGGTGACTGCCATTGGGTACTGAAAGCCATCTAAAACGTGTGCTGAAATACTCACGCCACCAATCAGGAAAATAATCATCAAAGAGGTTGCGACGATACTGCGCATATCCAAATCGGTAAATTTACGCAATAACGGCACAATAATAAAACCACCGCCCACACCCAACAAACCCGTCAGCAAGCCTGCAATTACACCAACACCACCAAGCAAAGACGCCGTTTTAACATTCCAAATTAAGCGTCCTGTGTTTTGGTTTACCTTACACGGTGGATTAATTTGGTCGTTGACTTTATTAAAGAAAATACGATACGCCACAATAAACATGACCAGACTGAACGCCAGTGTTAACCACATGGGCGGCACAATACCTGCCAAATGCACCCCATAACGCGCAGATGGAATACTGATTAGGGCAATCCACAATGCAGCACGATAACGCACAATACGTTTGAACAAGCCTTCAACTGTGCCAACCAAAGCCGCCAAAGTGACTGCCAATAAACCGACAGGTGCAGCCTGCGCCACAGTCCAGCCCTGACTTGCCATAAGTGCAGGAACGGCAAGAATACCGCCCCCTGCCCCAGTTAAACCCAGCAAAGTACCAATCGCCAAGCCTTCTAGGATTAACATCCACATGCGTATTTCCCCCTATTCCATCACTATGTTGTGCTGTGCAAACATCACTTGCCACAAACTTTGTTGGCAGGCAAAGCCACATCAATATGTTTTGGATAAGGCAGGTTTAAATTCTGCATGAGGGTAATAAATTCCGCTTTGGTGCGCCCTTGTCCTAAACGCGAGTTATTGCGTTTTTCCTGCCCAACGGTAGAAGACACACGCCCTTTGTAGTCATGCCCTGGGTACACCAAAGTGTCATCAGGTAAGCTAAAAATTTGTAGATGAATGCTGTCATATAAAGTCGCTGGGTTGCCTTCCTGAAAGTCAGTACGACCACAACCATCAATTAACAACGCATCGCCAGTGAATACCATGCCATTGACCACATAGCTGGTACAGGCGTTGGTATGACCCGGGGTATAACGTGCTTCAATCAATAATTCACCCACACGAATGGCGCTGCCATCGGTAATGAAAATATCGCCACACACCACACCTGAATTACGATGTAATACAGTTTTACAACCAAAACGTGTTCTGAGTTCGTTGGCAGCAGTAATATGGTCAGCGTGTACGTGCGTATCTAAGCTATACACCAATTGCAAATCATGCTGTTCTAGAAAAGCAGCATATTGCTCAACCTCTGAAATTACAGGGTCAATCAGCACCGCTTCACGGGTTTGTTCAGATGCCAATAAGTAAGTATAGGTCGAGCTGTCAGCTTCAAAAAATTGATGAAAGATCATGAGATAGATACTGAGTTTTATATTTTGTTATTCTTAATTTTGCAAATATAGTGCCAACTTAATCTCTTTTAAATATATTAATAAAATACAATATATTAAGAGATATTGTTTAATTTAGATCATCCTCCATGTTTCACATCTGTTGCATTTTGTGTTTCAATTGAATCAATAATGAAACAAAAGATGAAACATCATGAATTCGATACATGACTTTGAACAACAAGCCAGTCTTGAAAGCTTTTTGTTTCATTTACAACAACTTTGTCCAGACAGTTTGCTCTATGTTTATGACGACATTGCTCAAACATGGATTTATGAATATGCACAAGATGCTTCTGTTTCTGCAGCTACGGGTAAAACATTAAAAAACCAATTATTGAAATTAAAACTACAATCACAATCAGCATCACAACCACAGACAGGTCTGCTGCAACTCCCGAATAGTGCTAAGGCATGGCACTACCACAGCTTAAATATTCGTGTCCATACAGCCGATTTCACAGGATGTTTATTCTTTCTGCAGCCTAGCGTTGCAACAGTGTCATCACAAACACTCACCCCATCTGCCCAAGCACAAAATAGTTTGGCGGAGTTTTTCCATAGTGATTCGCCACAAATGCAGCATATGTATTCCATTATTGAACGGGTAGCGATTACTGAGTTTCCTGTTTTGGTGCGTGGTGAATCTGGTAGTGGTAAAGAGTTGGTGGCGCAAGCAGTACATGCACGCAGCCAACGGCATACACAAGTCTTTATTGCGATTAACTGCGCGGCTTTAAATGCCAATATTTTAGAAAGTGAATTGTTTGGGCATGTGAAAGGTGCATTTACAGGGGCAATTCGTGAGCATAAAGGTGTGTTTGAACGTGCTGCAGGTGGTACTTTATTTTTAGATGAAATTGCAGAAATTCCACTGGAACTGCAAGCCAAATTATTGCGAGTATTAGAAACGGGCGAATTCACCCCTTTGGGCGGTGAAAAAGCGATTAAATCGAATGTCAGAATTATTACCGCAACCCATCGCGCTTTACGTGAAGAAGCGCGTTTAGGCAGATTTCGCCAAGATTTACTTTATCGTTTACGGGTGATTCCAATTTTTGTGCCACCACTACGTGAACGTAAACAAGATATCCCTAAAATTGCAGCATTTATTTTGCAACAACAAGCCCAGTTTCAGGTCACGCCACATTTGACCGAGCAAGTACTGAAGGTATTAATCAATTACGACTGGCCAGGCAACGTACGTGAATTAAAAAATACCTTGCTGTATGCATTGACCATGTCAGCAGGTAAAACGGAAATTGATCAACACGATTTACCCGATGAAATTGTGCATGCTAGTTTGAAACTCGCCACAGCTACCCCAACGCCACAACCTATTGAGCTGCCCATCAAAACCAACAATAAAGTAGATAAAGACACACTGCAGGATTTACTGGAAAAATATCAGGGGCAAACTCAATTGGTGGCACAAGCCTTGGGCATTAGCCGAACCACCTTATGGCGATATCGAAAAAAATATCATTTATGAGGCGGAAGTTTGCTGAATAAAGGACGCTTTGCTTTGATCTGCATATTCATAAATGGTGTCTAAATCTTTTTGAATGGCAGCCGCGACTCGGCTAGGCATCAACTGATTCAGTTTGACAAAGACTTTTTCAGGATACCCGACCTGATAGGATTGACGGTCTGTTTGTAAAAATTGATACAGCTCTTGTGCCACAAATTCAGGTGCATCCACTTTTGTACCCATTTTGATATTCATTTCTATCACATCGGGATTATTCATACTGGTATTGGTCGCGCGTGGGGAGAAATATCTAAAACGAATGGCAGTCTGACAATACTCTCGCGCCAACGCTTCAGTTGCACCACGCAAGGCAAACTTACTGGCGCAATAACTCACATAGCCAGGATAGCCGATGCTGCCAAAAGTCGAGCCAATATTGATGATCTGACTCGGCTGACTGTCCGACATATATGGAATCACATCCTGAATCAGTTGCAGCGGATAAGCCACATTGACCAACATCATTTGCTCAATGGTATCCTGTGATTGCTGCGCAAACAGACGAAAATCATTCATGCCTGCATTGTTAATATAGTAATGAATCGGCTGTTTTAATGCGGCAAGTGCCTGAATAAAATCATGACGACTGCTGGCATCAATTAAATCACAACGCAGACTGTGTAATTGCAACTGAGGATACTGCTGCGCCAGACTTTGCTCTAGTTGTTGCAAGGTGTCTTGCTTACGCCCAACCAAAATTAAGTTTAAGCCTTTTTTAGCAAAATGATGCGCAATCGCATGACCAATCCCGCCTGTTGCCCCGAAAATCACCGCAGTTAAATTTGACATAAAAGATACTCTCAATTTTAAGATATTCGATACAACTCAATTATAAAAATGCAGGATTCAGTCCCAAGCCCATACAAATATAGAGTTTACGATCTTCTAATGGCACCAATATTTCACGTCTGCCATGCATAAAGCGCTTGTTATCAATGAGCACCACATCACCATCTTGCCAGTCAATTTCTGAGGTTTCACGCTCGCATCGCTCTGCCAACTCTTCCAATAATTCCGCTTGGATTTCGCTGCCATCGGCAAAGTAAAAACGCGGCTTTTCGTAATTATAAGAAGGCCCCAACAAGGTGTTGGCAAAGGCAGGCACAGCTTTTAAATTGTCATGGCGAATCATCGGCATGCTTAAATCGTACTGTACGCCTTCATCATGCGCAGGGCGAATCCGTTGTATAGGAATCATCTCAATAAAATGAGCGAGTTCCTGCTGCCCGACCTGTACGGCATCGGCAATATTGAGTGCTGTCGCCACATACTTTTGCCACATCGCTTTGGGTAAGTAACGGCTGATGGTCATCGGTTCAGCAAATTTCTGCTTCAGTGTGTCAGGCAGTTTTTGCCATACCTCATGTCCATCACATAAAGTAGTCTGCGAACCACGCGAAGCACTTTTTTCACTAAAAAAAGCAATAATATCAGGCGGCATTGGGGTTGAACCATTTTCTATATGCAGTCCCATTGCCTGCGTACCTGCATCTACTTTTTGCGATTGTCGGGTCACATTTTCACGTGCAGGGTCATAGGTCAGCTTTTGGCAAATATTGCTCATCAGCCCACTAAACGCATTCACATCATAATGTTCATTTCTAAGTAAAACCCAACCGTGCTCCACCAAACGATCTTTAATTTGTTGTGGGGAATGTTTGAATTGCTGTTGTGCAATATTCATGTGATTTCTCTCTATCTCTATTGATGACTGACAGGTTGATGTCTATCTGTGAAACATCTCCAAGATCAGCCATTAAATACGTTGTAGGATGTGCCAAAGCTGTCTGATACTGTTGCTGAATGACTGCTCTACGCAATTTTCCGTTATCGGTTAACATCTGATTATTTAAAGAAAAAGGTTGTTCAGCACGGCACCAGTGTTTAATTTGGGCATAATCAGGCATACGGGTATTGGCACGATAAATCGCGGCTGCCAATTGCGCATCTGAACGATGTTCCTCGGCATAAATCACTGCAGATAATGACGGCTGCGCTTCACCAAACACGGCAATCTGTTGAATTTCAGGCTCACTCAAACTGTTCGATTCAACCCATTCTGGTGAAATATTGCGCCCAAAACTGCTGACAATAATTTGCTTGATACGCCCCGTGATATATAAATAGCCATCTTCATCAAAATAACCTGCATCGCCTGTGTGAATATCGGCTGATACCGCATCCTGCTCACGCCCAAGTTCATGCATATATCCCAACATGGCATTGCCCTTGACCACCACTTCTTGATTGGCAGCAATTTCGACTTGAACATGCGGCAATACGCGGCCAACACTGCCAATTCTGCGAGCTTCAGGCAGGTTTAAACTCACGACCGATGCACATTCAGACAGACCATAACCTTCATAAACAGGTAAATTGAATTGCTGACACTGCTTGAGTAAATCTGCAGACACCTTGCCGCCACCCACGGCAATAAACTTCAAAGTGCGCAAGCCCAAATCGCCGTGTTGATGGATATATTCCACAATCGCTTTGAGCATTTGCGGCAATAAAATCACGCTTTCAATGCAATATTGCTGCACGGCATCGACAAAGCGTGAAACATCAAACTCATGGTTGGTCAGCAAACCGAACTGGCTGACTTCACCCACCACCACTGCACGTCCCATGTGAAAAGGCACATACACGCCTGCGATATTTTCAAGCAATGTTGCAAATGGAATTAGACACAAATGCCGCCCAAGCTGGCTACTTTGTAATGCCTGACTTAAAGAGTGTGTAATTGAATTGATGGTGGCTTCTGCCAAACACACACTTTTGGGTGTACCTGTACTGCCCGAGGTATAAGTAATTTTTGTAGGCTGCTCAGCAGAATTTGGGGATAAATGCGGTTGTGCTGTTTCAACGCTTAGACGAAACAACTGCCCTTGATATAAATCTGATGGTGGCAAAACCTGTGCCTGAACTGCATCAATCATCTCCAACAAAGCTTCTGGAATAGCAGTATTTCCAATAGCCGAGTTAACATTGGACGGAGTATCGCTTTGTGCAGTATCCGTCAAAATACACAGCAACTCCGCTTGGCTGTCTTGCAGTAAATGTTGCACTTGTGCAGCAGTAAAAAATAAAGGCACAGGAATGACTGTCATTGCAGCTTTACGTGCGGCTAAATCGACCACAATCCAATCGGCCTGGTTCACACCCCACAACGCCAAACGCTGTACTTGATAAGTTGCCAATTCTGCACTGAGCAACTCAACCCGTTGCTGTAATGTGGCATAACTCAGTGTGGTTTGTGCCGTCACAATTGCTTCACGCTCAGGGTCTGTTTGAGCATAGTGATTCAGGTTTTCAAATAACTCATTCATCTTTCAATTTCCGCCTTTCTGCATGACCTTAGGCATAAAAACAATATTGCTGTTGCGTGACCGCCAACGCTGCTGCAACGTCAATCGCCAGTACATAAGGCTTCTGTTGGTAATAACTGCCCCATTGATGCTGTGCATCGCCCAAGGCTTCGGGGTTGGCTTTTTCTAGTACCTGAAAATGCAAACCCATTTGCTGTAACACATAGCGCACTGCTGCTGTTCCTGTGCAAACTGCCCACGACACATTGTTCTGCGATAAGTGAAAGACCAAAAAAGCCACCATCAATTTGGCTTTGCTCATGTCTTGCGCTGCCAAGTTGCCAATTTCAACAATCTGCGCGCGCGTTACAGGCACTTGGCTCAATTGGGTTAAAATGGTTTCAATGGGTGCACCTAAATACTGTTCCAAAAAGGCTTGGTTTGCGCCCAATGGTTGCATGCCAATCACCACTTGCATGTCGTGGTTTACATAGCCTGCAAACAAGGTATCTGAAAAAGTATTTATGGATGCCTGATGGACTTTTTGGTATTTATCTCGAATAAAATGCTCTAATGCCAAGCGTTGTTTGCTAGCATCTTGGGTCACAGTTGTCACATTTAAATGTTGTGCTGTTGTGTGTGCTTGAATCACCGAGGCATAGCTGTGTAATACATCTAAATGTGGCTGTTCTAGGTTCAACTGTTTTGGGTTCGTTTGTGGTTTATACGGCTGCGCTACAGATGCATACCCGTTGAATTGTTTTTTATTTTTTTGCTGATGAAAATTCGCATCCAGAAAATGCGTTTGACTGGATGATTGAGCATCAAAATTAAATTTGATCATGTGCATCACATTGGATAGAAAATAACTCAATGCTCAAGATAGAAATCTAAACTTAAAGAAAACTTAAGTCGCTACAAACTGTCACAATTCAAAAAACTCTTCATGCACACAAAAAAAGGAGATGATCACTCAACTCCTTATATGTTTAAAACAATAAACTAATCAAAAATAAACAGTCATCCAATTATGCAAAACACAATTGTTCGCGCCCTACCTTAGATTTTAATAGGCATAAGACGCAATTGCCGTTGCAATTGGTTTATCTTCATCATTGACCATCGTCATACGCATGGTGCAGCCTTTACGCCCTAAACGCAAAGTTTCCGCACGGGCAATAAAATACTTGCCGCGTCCCGGTGCTAAATAATCCACTCGCATATCTACGGTAGCCAAACGAGTGACTTTTTTAATGGTATCGGGCAAATCGTCAGGTTCTGTCCGTTTATATAACTCCCCCATTGCCACAATACCGCCCACACTGTCCAAAATGGTTGCAGCAACACCACCATGTAAAATTTGGAAAGCCACGTTGCCCACCATATACGGTTGCATCTCAATATAGGCTTCAATTTGACCATCGACCACACGCATGCTCATGCCATTGTGTTGAAAAAATGGCGATCCATTAAATGCATTGACCAATTGTCTTAGCACGACATCAATATCGACTTTCGCGCCTAAATGTATATTCCCAGTCCAATTTTTCTCTGCATTACTCATAACGTGCCCAAAAGTCCAAACAACTCAATTTACCAACAATAAAAACAGCCAATGTATGCCCAAATGAAATTTAAGGGGCTACAATAGTCGTCTAGTTTAATACTGATCAGTGAGATTTTTATGACCTATACGTTCAATCGCCCTGCATTTCCTGCCACTCGTATGCGTCGTATCCGTAAAAATGATCAATTACGCGCCATGGTTCGCGAAACTCACTTAACCACAGATCACTTGATTTATCCTGTATTTGTTTTACCGGGACAAAATCAAACCCAAGATATTCCAAGCATGCCGAATATTCAGCGTTTATCGGCAGACTTATTACTCAAAAAAGCCGAGCGTTTAATGCAGTTGGGCGTGTCTAAACTGGCATTATTTCCAGTCACACCACAAGAAGACAAAAGCCTGACCGCAGAAGCAGCATGGCGTGAAGATGGCTTGGTGCAAAACACACTACGCCTGCTGAAAAAAGAATTGCCAGAGATGGTACTTATTACCGATGGCGCACTCGACCCGTACACTACTCATGGTCAAGATGGCATTATTGATGACACAGGCTATGTACTGAATGATGAAACCGTTGAATGTCTAATTAAACAGGCTTTAAGCCATGCCGAAGCGGGTGCAGATGTGGTTGCGCCAAGTGACATGATGGATGGCCGTATTGGTGCGATTCGTCAGGCGTTGGAAAGCAACGGGCACATCTATACCTCTATCATGGCTTATTCAGCCAAATACGCCTCTAGCTTTTACGGCCCATTCCGTGATGCAGTCGGTTCTGCCAGCAACCTCAAAGGCGGCAACAAATACAATTATCAAATGGATATTGGCAACCGCGCCGAAGCCTTGCATGAAATTGCACTGGATATTCAAGAAGGTGCAGACATGGTGATTGTAAAACCAGGTATGCCTTATTTAGACATCGTACGTGAAGTGAAAGATAACTTTGGTGTGCCAACCTTTGTCTATCAAGTGAGTGGTGAATACGCCATGCTTGCTGCCGCGATTCAAAATGGCTGGTTGTCGGACAGTGTGATTATTGAATCGCTAATGAGTTGCCGCCGTGCAGGTGCAGATGGTATTTGGACATATTTTGCCGAAGAAGCAGCACTCAAACTTAAAGATATGGCATAAACAGGCGACTTTCATGCACATCGCAATCATTGGTGCAGGCATCAGCGGTTTGTTGTCTGCACTCGAACTGGTAGAGCAGGGCTGCTCTATCAGTATTTTTGATCAACAACAAGCAGCACAAGCGGCATCATGGGCAGGTGGTGGAATTCTTTCTCCCATGTATCCGTGGCGTTATCCTCAAGCGGTCAATGACTTAGCCCAATTTGCCAAACCGCAGTACCAAGCATGGAATGAAAAACTCAAACCTATTACAGGCATTGATTTTGAAATCCATGAAACAGGCATGTTGATTTTTGATGAAGATGATTTTGAGATTGGTATAAATTATGCCGAACGTCATCATGAACCGATGCAGCAAGCTGAATGTCTGAATCGGGAACAGCTCGAACAAATTAACCCGCATATCCACCCCAAATTTAAACAAGCCCTGTATTTCTCACAACTTGCCAATGTGCGCAATCCGCGTTTATTACAATCGCTCACGCAATATTTGAAACAACATCCGCGCGTGCGATTTTTTGAACACTGCCCAATTCAGCAATTTCAGATCACTGAAGATCGTATTCAAGCCATTCAATCTGCCGATGGTCGCTTGCATCGTGCAGATCATATCGTGCTTGCGACAGGTGCATGGTCACAGCACTGGGCGGCACAACTGGGTTTAGAGATTCCTGTACAGCCTGTACAAGGGCAAATTGTGTTATTTAAAACCCCTGCACAATGGTTGCCAAGCATGTGCATGAACAAGGTGATGTACTTGATTCCACGTCAAGATGGGCATGTGCTATGCGGTTCCAGTATGCGTCACGTTGGTTTTGACACCACACCAAACCCGCAAACCCAACAAGATATTTTAACGGCTTGTTTTGAAATGGTGCCTGAATTGGCACAGTTCCCCATTGTGAAACAATGGGCTGGTTTACGTCCAGGCTCGCCTACAGGTGTGCCGTATATCGGCAAAGTGCCAAGCCTAAATAATGTATGGATGAATTTCGGACACTTCCGTAATGGCTTATGTATGGGCACTGCTTCAGCGCAGTTATTAAGACAGCTCATGCTTGGGCAAGAAACGATTGTTGATCCTGCCGCTTATGATCCAAAGCAGTTACAGCCCACCTCAATCTGTGCATAACACTCAGCAGCATCCTCTGTTTAAGTAGAGGATGATGCACCCAGACAAGCCGCTAGCGCCTGTTCAAGTTTTGGATATTGAAAGCAATAGCCTGCTTGTTCTAACGCTTGTGGTTTAACATATTGCCCATTCAGCACCAATTGCGATTGCTCGCCCAATAACCAACGCAAGACAAAAGCAGGTAACACCAAAAATGGACGACGTTTTAAAAGCCGAGCTGCGGTTTCGGCAAAGTCTTGCTGACTGGTTTTTTCAGGTGCAACCACATTCAAAATTTTGGCGTCTACAGGTTGCATCATTAACCAGTGAATGGCCTGTAAAACATCTTGTATATGCACCCATGCAACAGGCTGCCGTCCATGCCCAATCCGCCCGACGGCATTTAAACGAATTGGTAATAACATTTGCGGTAAAATGCCGCCACCGCGTCCAAACACCACACCCAAACGCATAATTTTAGTATTTTGCTGGCTAAAGCTTAAAGCAGCTTGTTCCCATTGCTGACACAGTTGCGACATAAAAATATCTTGTGCTGTACTGTGCTCGGTACACAATGTAGACCATTGTTCCTGCGGGTCAATTCCGTAATACCCCACAGCCGAGCCTGAAATAATACACTTGGGGAAAATACGGCGCTTTTCAAGATATTGATATAAGTACAGTGTGGTCTGAACTCGACTATCGAGCAATTTTTGTTTGCGTTCTGCTGTCCATCTGCCCTGTCCAATACTTTCTCCCGCCAAATTAATCACATAATCAATTTGGTCGGTGTCGAGTTCATCTAACTGCTGAATCCAGCGTAATTGTGGATGTTTGGATACTCGATTGGGCTGTCGGGTTAGCCCCACCACCCGATAATCCTGTTGCAATAAAAATGGCAACAATTGTAAACCAATAAAACCACTTGCCCCTGTTACCAGTACCAAAGGTTTATGCATCTTCCAATCTCAGCATGATGAAAAATATAGTTTTAGCTATACGAGATTTAGACTGAATGTTCAAGTCTGAGCAAATCATCATCACATAACTGATCATGTATATTTGAAGAAAATCAGATATTAACAACTTCTTTTATCAGCCAAACATTTTAACTGCCATACGCTGTGCCTGTTTACCATAAAACCAATAGGTCAGCAGATACAATGGAATTGCGATCAACAAGAACATGATCACCACCACACTCATAAATTGTGGCTGTTGCAAATACTGTAAAAAATCTTGCCAAATGCTTGGGTTTTGGCGAGAAAATATCGCCAAACCTAATAATAAAAACGCCAAGTTATAGCCCCAAAAAATCAGGCTAAATCCTAAAGTAAATGTCTTGCGTTCCTTGTCATTCGGCGCACGGCGTTGTTGTTTTAAAAACTTATACAGCACTAAAATCATGGCAACCAAATAAGGCACCGCAGTTAAAATCCCGCCTACACCCGCAGGTAATAATGCAGCCAATACGCCACAAATACAGGTCATCACAAAGCAATACAAGAAAAACCAGATAAAATAACGGCTTAGCGATACCATAAAGATGACTCAGACAAAAGATTCAGCCTAGTATAAAAAAAATTGATTTTTTTTTCATGAAATTGTCAACCGAATACAAAAGCCTGACGTTATATAGGCTACAAGGTCACAACAACCGTTAATGTGTATGGCATCCACAATATTTTCGGTGACCTGACTAAAGCAATAAATCGCATACAGTCATGCTTTGAACAGCAGCCAAAGCTTTACTGTATCGCAAGTTTTTCTTTGACCGACGATTTCATCATCACTCGAATCGTCGGTCTTTATTTTTTAAGGTCTTTTTTTAGCCTTTCTAACATCAGTATTTTAACTCTCTATATTTTTCTATACAGATCACGACAGATTTTACTTTCCCTTCTCTTTAAAATCTCTGCGACCTAAATTGTCGCTTTAAAAGCAGAAAACTGGTTTTTTGCCGCAGTGTTGCGCTCAGTTATGTTAAGTTATCCCATAATTCAACATCAAGATTGGAACACGCATGGCTGTTCATTTTTTACATACGTCTGATTGGCATTTGGGGCAATTTTTCCATCACCATGAACGTGAATATGAACATACTGAATTTTTAAATTGGCTCTTAACTCAAATTAAAAGCAAACAGCCGAATGCCCTGCTCATAGCAGGCGATATTTTTGATGTGGTCAATCCTGCTTCGAGCGCTCAGAAACAACTCTATCAATTCCTTACCGATGCGCATGTGCTTGCTCCACACATGCAAACCTTAATGATTGCAGGCAATCATGACTCTGGGTATCGCATTGAGCAAGTTGAACCCTTTTTAGACCGCTTCAACGCCAAAGCTGTGGGCGTGATTGGTAAAACAGCCGAGCAAAAATTAGATTTAGATAAACTCCTAGTGCCTATTTATGACGCTGCGCAAAATATTGTGGCATGGTGTCTGACCCTGCCCTATTTACGCAGTGCAGAAATTACAGGTTTAAATGAACATAGCAGTGACAATCAATCTGCGGTTGCTTACTTACATCAACAACTGATTGCAGAAGCCAAAGCTCGTAAACAGCCAAATCAAGCCCTGATTTTAATGTCACATGCACACATGCAAGGTGGCGAAACTTCCGACTCAGAACGCCCAATTGTAGTGGGGAATGAAGAAGCCTTATCGACTGCGCTGTTTGATGAGGTGATTGACTATGTCGCACTCGGACACTTACACAAACCGCAACAGGTCGGACAGCCACACATTCGCTATAGCGGCTCACCCATCCCTTTATCATTTAGCGAGCTGAATTATAAACACCAAGTCCTTGAAGTTAGGATTGATCCATTACAGGCAGATGCACAGCGTTTCCAATATGAAAGCTTGCTTATTCCACGTACGGTAGAGCTGCTTCGGATTCGCTGTGAACTTTCTGAATTAATCACCGAACTGAATAAATTGCCAAAAGATGAAATTGCAGAAGTTTGCGCACGGCATTTTTTAGAAATTGAATATATCAGCGATGCCCCGCCACCCATTGATTTACGCCAACAAATTGAACAAGCACTGCCTGCCAACCGCTATCGTTTACTGCGCATTGCACGACGCTTTCAAAACTGTGAAAACTCGAACGTGCAACAATCAAAAATTGATTTAGAGCCGCCTACGCCTGAAAAATTATTTTTAGATTTATGGGAAAAAATGGGCTATCAACCTGACCCAGAAGTGAGCCAAGATTTTTTACAGCTTTTGGCCGAAGCCCAACAAGAACTTGATCAGAATAAAGCTTAAGGATTTACCATGAAAATTTTACGTTTAAGTTTAAATAATTTGGCATCTTTGGCAGGCACGCATGTCATCAATTTTGAAGATGAGCCACTGGCACAGGCAGGTTTAATTGCAATTACGGGCAAAACTGGTGCAGGCAAATCGACTTTGCTGGATGCCATGTGTTTGGCACTTTATGACGAAATTCCACGTTTGAGAGGTGCAACAGGCAGCCTGACCGATACCGCAGGCAAAGAAATTTCCTTAAAAGATTCTAAACATATTTTACGTCGTGGTACGACTTCTGGCTTTGCAGAACTTGAATTTATCGCGCTTGATCAAAAACGCTATTCGGCACGTTGGCAAATTCGCCGTGCGCACAATAAAGTGGATGGGAACTTAAAAGTTGAACGTGCCATCACCTGCTTAGATGAACAACGGGTTTTAAATCAAAAAATTTCTGAAGCTACGCCGATTGTAGAACAACTGATTGGTCTTAGTTTTGAGCAATTCACACGCGCAGTATTATTGGCACAATCGGAAGTTGGGGCATTTTTAAAAGCCAAAGACCATGAACGGGCAGATTTACTTGAATATTTAACCAATTCGCAAATTTTTACCGAAGTCAGTAAACGTGCAGCCGTTAAATTTAGTGAAATTAAACAAAAGCGAACAGATCTTGAAAATGTCATGGGGCATGTGGTGCTCCTCAGCGATGAAACACTAAAAGACTTAGAAACCCAACAACATGACCTAAGTCAACAATTAGCTTTGCTGACCCAAACCGAAAAACTGTATGAAAATGATGTGAAATGGCACAAAGATTGCCATGAACTCTATGCCAGCACCCAAGCTAAAAAAGAAATATACGATGTTCAAGTCGATGCCGATCTTAAACTCGCCTCTCAAAAACAATTGCTCAAACATTTAGATGAATTTCAAACCATCCGCGAGCAATTTGTCTTGCGTCAGCAAGCAGATACCGAGCTAAAAAATCTGAATCAGCAGCTTTTGAAATTTGAACCAAACTTGCAACAAGCGGAATACGCACAACAGCAAGCGATTAGTCAGCAACAGCAAGCGGAAAAAGACCTTCAGGCATGGCAGCAGCATGTTGAACAATTGAAACCACAACTTGAAATTGCGGCACAGTTACAACATGAAATTTCTAGCAAACTTCAACAATATACCGCTTTGGATGCTGCACAAAAATTATTTGCAGAGCAGCAAATTCAGCCTGTGCAAAATAATTTGAAGCAACTGACGACTCAACTTGCAACCGAGCAACAACAACAGCAACATTTACAACAGCAATTCAAACAGACTGCGGCATGGGCAAATTTTGATGATAATTTAGCCCTTACGTTGCAACGTCTGCAAGATTATTTGCAGCTTGAACAGCAGCTACGTCAGCAAAACCCTACGCTGTTCCAATCTGCATTAGATACTTTAATTGAGCAACAACAACATACACAGCAACAACTGTTGGTTTGGGAAAAACAATATCAACATCCTGAACAACTTGAGCAGCAACTCACGGCAGAGCAACAGCAATTACAACATGCTTTAAAGAGTGTGCATGTTTTAGAGCGCTTGCAACAGGCACTTGAACAATGGCAACAACAGACCACCCTATTTGAGCAGTTACAACAGCGTCAGCAAGAAACTTTAAGTCTGCAACAGCAGACACAGACTCAAATTCAAACCCAACAGCAGCAAGTGCAAATTACTGAACAAGCCTTGCAACAATTACAGCAGATTTTTGAACAGCAGCGTTTATTGCAGCATCAAAGTGTGCAGGATTTACGTGCCCAATTAAAACCGAATGAAGCCTGTATGGTCTGCGGCAGCCATGAACATCCGTTTATTCAGCATGAAAATTTACTCAGTGACGCTTTAAACCAATTGCAGGATCAGCAATTGCAGCAGGCCAAAACTGAATTTGAGCATGCGCAAAAACAGCTACAACAATTGGAGCGTGCTCGCAGTCAATACGATGCAACTTATCATCAACAACAACAACGCAGTCTTGAACTGCAACAGCAACTTGAACAACAACAGACATTGGTGCAACAGCTTGCAACATCCTTATCTTTAGATTTGGATGCAGCGCTACCTGTTGCAAAGCAAATTGAACACGTACAGCAACATTGGGCAACAACACATCAATCCACTCAACACTTGCAGCAGAGTATTCAACAAGCAAACGATACCCTGAAACAATGGCGCAATGCTGCACAGCAGGCAGAACAACTCAAATATGCTATTCAACAACGCCAAGACCTCGCTCAGCGTTTACAGCCTATTTTGTCGCTTTTAGATGCAGAACAAAGACACGCTTGGCTCAATCAACCGATTGAATACTATCAAAATGCCTTACAACAGTTAGAGCAACGTCATCACTTGCAGCAGCAGCAAGTTCAACTGAGCAAAACGATTGAACAACTGACTCAACAACAGCAGCAAGTGCAAGAAAAGTTGCTATTTTTACAACAGCAACATGCAGAGAAAACCCTACAACTGCAGCAGATTAAAACTGCAGGAAGTGAGCTGCGTGATCAAATTAAGCAGCTTACAAGAACTCATGCGGGATGTGAATATCAGACCTATCAAGAATGGCAGCAGGCTTTAGATCAGCAACAACAGCAACTCAATCTTGCACTTAGCACACAACGAACTGTACTTAATCAAGCAGAACAGGTGTTAAAAGACTTACAACTGCAAAAACATGGTTTGGATAGTAGAATTCAACAGCGCATGCAGCAACACACTGAATGTCAGCAACAC
Organism: Acinetobacter sp. YH12135; assembly: GCF_013418565.1. Lineage (NCBI taxonomy): Bacteria > Pseudomonadati > Pseudomonadota > Gammaproteobacteria > Moraxellales > Moraxellaceae > Acinetobacter > Acinetobacter sp. YH12135. The sequence goes on along the minus strand of NZ_VPBU01000009.1, from coordinate 20,976 downwards.
ATTGCAACGTGGCAAGCGACACACACGCATTTTCAAGCCAGCATCATTGATAAATGTTTACAGATTTCTTATGCCGAACATCAGCAAATACGCAACATGCTGCAGCAACAACAAAACAGTTTGGAGAGTGCTAAAACGGCTTGGCAAACATTGGAAGAGCAATATCAAAAACACTTAAAGCAACAGCCACAACTGAGTTTTGACGAGGTCACCACGCAACTGGCAGCGCTGCAAACAGACAAAGCCAAACAACAGCAAAACTATAATGAGATTGAGGCACAGCTACGCCTGAATAGCACCAATCAAGGGATTTTTGCTACCTATCAAACTCAAATTGAAAGTATCAAAGCTGAAGAATACCGCTGGGGACGTATTTACGATTTAATTGGGCATAAAGAAGGTACGAAATTTAAGAAAATTGCTCAAGAACATCACTTGGATATTTTGGTGGAATACGCCAATCAGCAATTGCTGCCACTGAGTTCGCGTTATCAGTTGCATCGTATTCCTGACAGTTTGGGGTTGGCGATTATTGATTTAGATATGAACAGTGAAATTCGCCCTGTTCTGTCTTTATCGGGTGGCGAAACCTTTTTGGTTTCTTTAGCTTTGGCACTGGCAATTGCCAATATGGCATCTGGCTCAATGAAACTGGAATCGCTATTTATTGATGAAGGCTTTGGCACTCTCGACCCGACTTCCTTGCACATGGTGATGAATGCCTTAGACCATCTGCAAAGTCAGGGACGTAAAGTGGTGCTGATTTCGCATATTCAGGAAATGCACGAACGAATTCCTGTGCAAATTCAAGTCAAACCAGTGGGTGCAGGGGCAAGTGAAGTCAATGTGGTGGGTTAAAGCCAATACTGCCTAAAATCTGAAGATTATTTGTCGATTGAAGAATTATTGAGATGACTGTGAGATTTCAGATTTTAGGCTTCCATGAAGTTGTATTGAATTTATTTTAAAATCACACACACTTTAAGTACTTAATTTTATGGATATAAAAACGATTATTCTCTTTGCTGTATTGCCCAGTTTAAGTATTATTTTTCTCACATGGTTAATACGTTTCCCTAAACCTTGGGTTTTTAAAGCGGTTTTAATTTTTGAAATCATTCTCACCGTCTGCACTTTAGTCATTGAGTTGGATGCAAGAAAAACACCTGGAAATAGCGGTTGGACCATCATTTTCACAGGCTTCTTTCAGTTCTGTTTTTTGCTATTTTTACTGATTGCCCGTATTCGAATCTGGATAGAAAATAAATCTTGAATGTCTACTTCACCTATTTACTGGACGGGAGTGGCGCTTTCTAAAAATAGTGAAGGTTATTAAAAATAATCTACACAAGCCAAAACTTTGACAGCTTTACAGCATACATAACTAAAAAAGCCTCGACATCCTGTCGAGGCTTTCTAGATTCAGTTTTTGGTATAACTCCTGTCGTACCAAGCACTTCCGTGTTGTTCTATTTCTTATTCTTCTTATTTAGGAAACTCCCTGTTTCCCGATAAGTTCATATTAAGAAAATCCAACCTTCAGCACTAGCCGCAAAATTCCGCATTTCATGTCAGCCAAAACGTACAAGATAATGTTTGCAAAATCTTGGCAGATTCTTTGTTCATCTAGCAATTAAGCCTTGGAATAGTCACGTGCGCCAAACAATGCTGTACCAATCCGTACCATAGTTGAACCTGCTGCAATTGCGGCATTTAAATCGCCCGACATCCCCATACTCAAAGTATCCCAATCTTCAGGTTGTGCATGTTGTGCTTTCACTGCATCAAACAATTGTTTGGCATCTTGAAAAGCTTGAGGATGATCAGGTGCAGGAATCACCATCAAACCGCGTAGTTTTAAATGCGGTAATTGGCTGATCTGTCGGACTAATTCTGCAACTTCGCTCGGCTGACAACCATCCTTCGTGTCTTGCGCATCAATATTTACTTGTAAACAAATATTCAGGGGCACTTGTTGAGCATCGCGCTGATTCGATAAACGCTCGGCAATAATCAAACGATCTACCCCATGCACCCATGCAAATTTTTCTGCCAAATGTTTGGTTTTATTGCGCTGCACATGCCCAATAAAGTGCCATTCAATTTCTAAATCACTCAGGGCCTGCATTTTATCCAAAGCTTCTTGCAAATAATTTTCGCCAAAAGCGCGCTGCCCTGTCGCATACATTTCACGCAAGGCTTCACTCGGATGAGTCTTAGACACTGCCAACAATTGCACCGTATTTGGCTCGCGCTGTGCCAACTGGCATGCCTGTTGAATTTGTTGCAAAACCTGAGTGCGCATAAGCTGCAGATTATTCATTGATGCATTTCTCATTTCATTCATCTTTTTTTACCTTGTCCAGCAACTAACAGTTGGTTAAGCTGATGGAAAGCCGTATTATTCTATCAAAATAATTAAGATTTAATTGATCTCGGGGACTTTCATGGATATTACAGAATTATTGGCGTTCTCCGCTAAAAACGGCGCTTCGGATTTACACTTATCTGCGGGCATGCCACCACTGATTCGTGTGGATGGTGAAATTCGTCGAATTAACTTACCAGCATTAGAACATAAAGAAGTACACAAATTAGTGTACGACATTATGAATGATAAACAACGTCGTGATTATGAAGAAAATCTAGAAACGGACTTTTCTTTTGAAGTCCCAGGCGTGGCTCGTTTCCGTGTGAACGCATTTAACCAAAACCGTGGTGCAGGTGCAGTATTCCGTACCATTCCTTCTAAAGTTTTGACCCTTGAAGATTTAGGCATGGGACAAATCTTTAAAGATATTTGTGAATATCCACGTGGTTTGGTATTGGTGACAGGCCCAACGGGTTCAGGTAAATCAACCACACTTGCCGCGATGATTGACTTTATTAATGACAATCGCTACGACCATATTCTGACCGTCGAAGACCCAATCGAATTTGTACACCAATCTAAAAAATGTTTGGTTAACCAACGAGAAGTACACCGTGATACGCATGGCTTTAACGAAGCATTACGTTCGGCACTGCGTGAAGACCCTGACATTATTCTAGTGGGTGAGATGCGTGACTTAGAAACCATTCGTTTGGCACTGACTGCTGCTGAAACGGGTCACTTGGTATTTGGTACGCTACACACCACCTCTGCAGCAAAAACCATTGACCGTGTGATTGACGTATTCCCTGCCGAAGAAAAAGACATGGTACGTGCCATGTTGTCTGAATCTTTACAAGCCGTCATTTCACAATCCCTGCTCAAGAAAAATGGTGGTGGTCGTGTAGCTGCGCATGAAATCATGATTGGTATTCCTGCAGTGCGTAACCTGATTCGTGAAAACAAAGTAGCTCAAATGTACTCGGCAATTCAGACTGGTGCCAACTACGGTATGACCACCCTTGACCAGAGTTTGAAAAACTTGGTATCGCGCGGTGTGATTAGCCCACAAACGGCTCGTACGGTTGCAAAACAGCCTGAATCATTCTTATAAGTTTAAAATTCGAGATACGCGATGGACTTTAATGATTTACTGAATTTAATGATTCAGCAAAAAGCGTCTGACTTGTTTATTACAGCCGATGTTGAACCTTCCATGAAAATTCATGGACAAATTGTGCCTGTAGCCAAAAGTAAACTTACAGGTGAAATTGTCGGTCAGCTGCTTAACTCAATTATGAGTGAAAAACAGCGCAAGGAATTTGCCGAAACCCGTGAATGTAACTTTGCGATTACCAACCGTGAAAAAACAGCACGTTTCCGTGTCAGCGCATTCCAACAACGTGATGAGCCGGGCATGGTACTCCGTCGGATTGAAACCAAAATCCCGACCATGGATGACTTGAAACTGCCACCTATTCTCAAAGATTTGGCGATGACCAAACGTGGCATCATCATTTTTGTAGGTGCGACAGGTACAGGTAAATCGACCTCTTTAGCGTCTATTATTGGTTACCGCAACCAAAATTCCAAAGGTCATATCATTACCATTGAAGACCCGATTGAATTTGTGCATGAACATGCAGGCTGTATTATTACCCAGCGTGAAGTCGGGATTGATACCGACTCCTTTGAAATCGCATTAAAAAATACCTTGCGTCAAGCGCCTGATGTAATTCTGATTGGTGAGATTCGTTCCCGCGAAACCATGGATTATGCAATTGCCTTTGCCGAAACAGGTCACTTGGTATTTGCCACCCTACACGCCAACAACGCTAACCAAGCAATTGACCGTATTATTCACTTCTTTGAAGCAGACCGTCATAACCAGTTGTTCATGGATTTATCGCTAAACCTGAAAGCGATTGTGGCACAGCAGTTAATTCCAACCATTGATGGCAACTCACGTCGTGCTGCGATTGAAATTTTAATTAACTCACCACTGATTGCAGATTTAATCCGTAAAGGTGATGTGCACGAAATTAAAGACCTGATGAAGCGTTCACGTGAGTTGGGTATGCAAACCTTTGACCAAGCTTTATACGACCTCTATAAAGCCAAGCAAATTAGCTACAAAGATGCACTTAAACACGCCGACTCGCCAAACGATTTGCGTCTACAAATCAAACTTGCAGAAGAAGGTGGCGAGCGCTTGTTACATGCAACTTCGAATATTACCTTCGATGGGCAATAACTTCGCAACAATGCTTAAACACAAACAAAATAGGCTTCCATACGGAAGCCTATTTTTTATGCTTACAGCAAATTATTTCTTGCGTAAGGCTTCACGACATTCTGGCGCATCACAATAACCATATAAATTCAGCGAGTGCCCTGTGAGCTCAAAACCAAATTTCTCTGCCACATCATGCTGTTCTTTTTCAATGGTATCGTTAATAAATTCAACCACTTTGCTACAGTTCAAGCAAACCAAGTGGTCGTGGTGATCTTCCTGCATAATTTCAAACACAGAATGATTGTTCTCAAAATTATGACGCTCAATAATGCCTGCAGCTTCAAACTGTGTTAACACACGATACACAGTTGCTAAACCCACATCTTCACCCTGATCGAGTAAAGTTTTGTAGATATCTTCTGCACTTAAATGATGTTGTTTTGAATTTTCTAATAATTCTAAGATTTTAATTCGTGGAAGGGTAACTTTAAGTCCAGCTTTGCGTAATTCTTGATTTGAAATAGGCATGAAAAAAGGTCTCTCAACAAAATTAAAGTTGGAATATGCAACAAAGTTAAGATGCAGTATGATCTAACACTGGATCAAGATCAAATGCATCATAATTAATTTGGGATAGTGTAGCAAAATGCAAAAAATCATGTTGACGTTATTGGTCACTTCACTGCTCGCAGGCTGTTCGACCTTGGGCGTTTATAAAGTCGATATTCCACAGGGTACACCTTTAACCCAAGCTCAAGCGTCTAAAGTCCAAGTCGGTATGAGTCATCAACAAGTCCGCTTTTTGCTGGGCAGTCCTACCATCGCCGACCCGATGAATCCATTACGTTGGGACTACATTTACAACTATATCCCAGGAACTTATGCTAAAAAAGCCAAGATCCCTGCCGCGCATGGTCAGCATTTGAAAATCTTTTTCAATCAAAATGGTATTGTAGAAAAAGTTGAAGGATTGGAAACGATTCCAGAATCTCAACCAGGCCTACCAGGATCGAAAGAAGCGATTCTCAACGCGCCACCACTATAGCCGCTTTAGAATAAAAAGAAACCCCTCACTGAAATTCATCTGAGGGGTTTTTTAAATCATTGCAATTGTCTCAAGCGATTGCTTTTGGCATAACGCCCTACTGGGTTCTTTGCGGCACGTTTACGACGAATATCTTTCGGGTTAATGGTCAAAGCACGATAAATCTCAACCCTATCACCTGCTTGTAATACATGCTGCGGCTCAACCCGTACACCAAAAATACCCAGCATCAACGGTTCAGGTAAAGTCGTTGCTGTCACAAGTCCACTCTGCTGAATTGCATCCAGTACAGTCATGCCCTGCTGAAATGCGACAGCCACATGCCATTGTTGTTCGGGTGTGGCATACGCCACCCAAACCTGCGCCATTTGACTCATGCGATCCACTGTCCAATTAACGCCACCATCGCCACTACGATAGATACAGGTAACACCACACGTACCGCAATACGCCAAATGTTATAAAAGGCTTCACTGCTAAAGTTCATGGCTTTACGCAAATGGCTGATTTTCATAATCCAGCCTGCAAAAATAGCGTAAATCAAACAAATAACTAAGCCCCAAAGCAATAAGGCAAAATTAAATACAGGACTAATGGCAGGAATTGCCCAAGCCAAAGTTGCTGCAATCAATACAACCCACTGAATCGCAACCACCATTTGACGTTGTGCCAATTGTTCACGTGCCAATTGTAATAAAACCGCTGCTGCTGCAACAGTTGCCACCACCAAAGCCAATGCTGGAATTTGTGCTTGCACGGCAAAGAATGCAAAAGCAACGACTGCCAATAGCTGAGCAATCCAAATTGGCAATACCGTTGAAGTTGCTGCAGATTGTTGCTGTACTTGCGGCAAACTAGTTTGCCAGTACAAGCCCATGCCTAAACCACTGGCCACCAAAGCCAAAACGGTTGCACTGCCCCATTCGCTAAACTCAATTGAGGTGACTTGCCATGCAGGGAGTTCTGAACCCATCACCATCGATAAAACCAAAGCCGCCACAACAGCAACAGCGGTACATAGCAATAAAATTTGACGCGGCACTAATGACAATGCCAGTGCGAAAATAGCCACAATCACAAACAAGACATGACTAGCCAAGTCTGCAGCGGCATATTGATTTAAAATTTGCGCAGCATTAGACAACAAACCACCTGCCAAAAACGGAATAAACACCACCGCAAGCCAACCTACAATACGCCATTTTGGTGAAGCATCTGCATCACGGGTTAAACCAGACAATGCCTGTAGTGCGGTACTTTTAGAGCGCTTGGCTAAAGCAATTTCTAAATAGGTGATTGGTAATGCCAAAATCACCATGGTACCCAACCAAAGTAACCAAAAATCGAGCTGACGCTCAACCTGAATACCGGTCATAGGTGCCAAAGTGGCAATAATAATAAAAGATAAACCAAATGCCATCAGCGGCGATAACCATCGTGACATAGCATTGTCCTGCATGATGCTGTCCTAATAAAAATCTACGGCTATTTTGCCTTTGTCATCAAGGAAAAGCAAAACCTCAAAAAAGAAAAAAGCAAACTATCTAAAGACAGTTTGCTGCGCAAATTTATAATTTTTGTTGTAGCACTTGTTATCACATCAATTCAATATTGTGCGTAAACAGTATTTGTCATTACGAGAAGAAACGAGCAAACCACCCCTTCCCTTTCTTCTGCTCTTTTTCTTTAATAATACCCATCATATTTTCTTTCACAGCGCCCACATAATCGGCATCATCGTGTTGAATATGATTAATTAACCATTTAGATAAAACTTCATGTAATTCACTTTCAATCGAATGTCCCATCTCAAAACGATCACGGTAAGATTCAATTTTCTTAATAAATAAATCATGCACGCGTTTATGCGGTACACGGTATTTATAACCCGCTTCTTCTTGCAATGACTCTTCAAAAGTAAAATGGGATTGAGTGTAATCAATAATATTATCTAAAATCTGCTTTACACGAGCTCGATCAGTACCATCGCCAATTTCAACAATTTCATTAATATAATCGAGGATACGTTTATGCTGATCGTCAATCACATCGATACCAGTATTGTATTCTGGAACCCACTTCATCTTCATACGATCACCCTACAGAAATAAATGATTAATCACGTTGATGAATGGTAGCCGCATTTAGCACAAATAAAAATGAAGTGGTTTAGTAGGGATTAACCAAAACCACTAAAAACGAACATAACCAATTGATTTACATTAAAAACAATAGCAATACCCGACCAAAAGAATCAATTATTAATTAATCAATTCACACATTTTTATTCTTGATTTTAAGAAAAAACACCTAAATAAAATGAATATTTTTCACATATACGACTCGGGCTGATTAATATTGATCAGCTTTGGTCACACGCCTTAATTCAGGGTTCAAACGCTCACGTTCCAAACGCTCAATATGCGTCATTTGCGATTTAACAGGACGCCCCTGCTGGAATAAAATCATTTCGCCAGGTTGAAATGCAGTCCAAGTTTCATTTTGAGTCAAGGGTTCAGTGGTAATCACTGCCACACAATCCTCTGCTGTGGTGACTTGGCTAAAATCAACCTCAACATCTAAATCAATTAATTGTGCAGGCTGAAATGGATAAGCACGCACCAACCAATGTAATTTGGTCACCGCATAACTAAATAATGCCTGACCATTGGACAAACAAAAATTAAAAGTGCCATGTTCTGCAATTTTAGGAGAAATTTCGGCTAACAAGTCAAAAATTTGCGTCAGGCTCGGTTCATCATAACCAAAATGATTTACCAATTGATCTAACAAATAACAAAATGCACGTTCACTGTCGGTATTGCCCACAGGGGTAAAACGACCTGATAAACGTGGATGAAAGTCATGTAAATCACCATTATGGGCAAAAATCCACTGGCGTCCCCACAACTCACGACTAAACGGATGTGAATTTTCTAAATTAATTTTGCCTTGTGTCGCTTTACGAATATGGGCAATCACATTACGCGATTTGATGGGATAGTTACGGATCAATTCTGCAATGGGTGACTCCACTGCAGACTGGTTATCGACAAATAAACGGCAAGCTTTATCTTCAAAAAAAGCAATGCCAAAGCCATCAGAATGATCTGAGGTGATTCCTGCGCGCTGCGAAAATCCCCGAAATGAAAAGGTAATATCGGTAGGTGTCGCACAATTCATTCCAAGCAACTGACACATAAGGCCTTATCTTTATACAAATAATGAAATTATCTGATTATTGTGCATCAGCCATGTGGATAATTCAAATCTGAAAAATATAAATAGATTTCTACAGTACCACTTCATAGATATGCAGTGCTGTAGAAATCTCTGCTTAATTATTCTAGTTAAGATGCTTTCACTTTCTTTTGGCGAATAAAATGTTTCGCCATTTGTTTCACATCTAACAAAACAAAATAATCTAGACAGTTAAACTCACGGTCATAAAATGCTTGCTCAGACAGCTTAGCATTCATTTTCAGATAAACATCAAACAGTTTAGGTATTCGTTCATCTTGGCTAAAGCTATGACTTGGACAACTTGGCTCAAACGGCTGCTGTGACTGAATATCGCAGCGTTGATTTTCTGCCAATTGTTGAATCGCTTGATGGGTATGATACGCGCGTGCTTCATTACCTTCCAAACGAATACTGACACAGCCAATCATGTGTTTGGCACGCATTTCCCATAACACTTTAGGCACTAAATTCAGCCATAAAATAGAGAGTGTTTTGCCTGAACGATAACGTGGATGCACACAAGTACGCCCCATTTCGACAATATTCGAGAGATGCCCTAACTCATCTATAATTTTAAACTCGTGCGCACTATAACTGTTGGCTAGCTCATGCCCTTGCCAAAGTTTTAAACGAGTATAAGCAACAATTTCACCCGTAGATTTATCTCTGAGTACGGCGTGTTCACAGCCAAAATCGTACAAGTCCTGATCTAAAGCCGATTCAAATTCAATGCCAAATTGCTTGGAAAATTGCTGTGCACGAAAGCGCTGTACTTCTTGTAGTTGCTTTAAATTTTCAACCCATTCAAACGCATATTGCGTAGCTTTGCTGTTTTTTTTCTGTGCTTTACCCACTTTAACCATAGGAAAGCTAAACTGCTGACGATACTGATTTAATTTTTGTAGCATCATAGATACCTCATGTTTTCTCCTACACTAGGACAGCAGCATGACACTATGATGACCGCGATTTTAGCGACTACAATTTTAAGATTGCAGGATAGGTGCAAAGCAATTTCAAGGATGCTGAATCAACAAAATTTCAGTTTCTTGCCGTAAATTTGACATAAAAAAGAGCTTCAATTGTGAAGCTCTTTTAGGGATCATCTTATAGAGTTTTATTTACGCGTTTGGACACGGTTGGTAATTAATGTTCCCACACCATGATCAGTAAAGATTTCCAATAAAGTAGCATGTGGCACACGACCATCTACAATATGTGCACTGATTACACCGCCTTTAACTGCATCCAATGCACAACCCACTTTTGGAATCATGCCACCGTAAATCACGCCTGTATCAATTAAACGATCTACTTCCTGCGTAGTCAAACCAGTTAACAGGTTTTTATTTTCGTCTAATACACCCGTAATATTGGTCAGCAAAATTAACTTTTCCGCACCCAATGCTTCGGCAACTTTACCTGCGACTAAATCGGCATTAATGTTATAGGTATTGCCTGCATCATCGACACCTAAAGGTGCAATCACTGGAATAAAGTCGCTGCTGGTAAACATTTCCAACACGTCGGTTTTGACACCCACCACTTCACCCACCAAACCAAGGTCAATTTGTTGTACTTCGCCTGTTTCAGTAGTTTTTTGCATCAATAATTTTTGTGCGCGAATCAAGTTACCATCTTTACCCGTCAAACCAATGGCACGACCGCCATGTTGGTTAATCAGATTGACGATAGATTTGTTGACGCTACCACCCAAGACCATTTCTACGACTTCCATAGTCGTAGGATCGGTGACACGCATGCCATCAATACGGTCAGACTCACGTCCCAATTGCTTGAGCATAGAATCCACTTGTGGGCCACCGCCATGCACCACAATCGGGTTTAAGCCTACAGTCTTTAACAACACGATATCACGAGCAAAAGAACTTTCCAGCTCAGGATCGGTCATGGCATTGCCGCCATATTTCACAACAAGGGTCTTGCCCGCAAAACGTTGAATATACGGCAAAGCTTCAGTCAAAATTTGCGCTTTGTCGATACCAGTCTGTTGATGTGGCATTCGCCTCTCCTTATTGAGCATCTAAAATGTCTTGGGCGATTTCAGGGTATCGCTCACTTAACATGGAAACAAATGTATCGCGAATATCATTCAGTCGTGATGGATTATCGGCATCAAAACGCACCGTAAAATATTCGCCTGTATTGGATGCTCGAATAATGCCAAATCCATCTTCAAAATCAAGTCTTACACCATCTATTTTACTTAATTCTGCACCACTGCGATGGCTAGAACTTTCAACATCATTTAAAACCGCACTCGGTTCAATATTCCGTGTGCTGATATACGTGTCTTCAGTGCAGCAACGCTCAGGGTATTTCTGCATCAATGCCGAAAGGCTGCTGTAATTACTGTGGCTTAAATATTCCAACACGCGCAGCGCTGCGTAAATACCATCGTCATAGCCAAAACCACGTCCATCATTGAATACATAATGTCCTGCGTATTCGCCACCGAACACAGCCTTGCCTTGCGACTGCGCCAAATAACGCCGCAAGAAGGTACTGCCCGTGCGAATCATCACCGCTTCGCCACCCAAATCACGCACGGTATTGCGCACCATAGTGGAGCATTTTACATCAAACACCACTTGATGCTGAGGATGAGTTTTTAAACACATTTCTGCAAATAAAGACAGCAAACGATCTGCTGAAAGCACATTGGCATGTTCATCCAAGAGGACGACACGATCACCATCGCCATCTAAAGCAATGCCAATGTCCGCCTGATGTTCACGCACCGCAGCTTTTAAATGTTGTAAGTGTTTTTCTTGTGATGGATCGGGTGCATGTTCTGGAAAATGACCATTGGCTTCGCAGCGTAAAGCAATCACCTCACAGCCCATTTTTTGCAAAACCAAAGCAGCGCAATGACCTGCCGAACCATACATCCCATCTAAAACCACTTTAAAAGTGCCCGCCAGTTGAATATCGTTCAACATTGCCTGCTGATATTGCTGACACGCATCTTCAATAAATTCATGTGAAATATTGGTGGCGTGTTGTGAGGCGATGGATGGTGCTGCATCGGTATTTAAATAATATGGCGCTGCATCGTGTGCCACGTGTTGAATCATTTCAGGGGTTGGCGGTTCGCCCTGCACAATCCATTTAATGCCGTTGTCTGATTTTGGATTATGACTGGCCGTAAGCATAATGCCATTGCCTGCCGTGTGTCGTGCCATAAAATACAACATCGGGCTAGAACAACAACCCACCATCGTCACTTGAAATTGATGGGCAAGAAAGACTTGGCGCATAATTTCAGCATAAGCGGGGCTATTTAAACGCGCATCATAACCAATACTAATTTGAGTTTGCTTTTCTTGTTGATATTGTTGCACCAATCCTTGTGCAATGGCGTGTACCAATTTCGCGGTCAGCACAGTTTCTTTGCCACGAATGTCGTAAGCGCGAAAAATATGCTGAGGAAAAAGTGTTTGTGGATTGTTCATAGGCTTACAACTACAAAGATGAGCCAACATAAAGTGAATAAATCTTGGCTCGAGATATTTTGAAAATTCTAATTAGATTTTTTAATAGATGTGCAATGGTCTCATCAGAGCTAGTGATTTACTTGTCATTATTAGTACATCTTTCGTTACTTTTCAAGAATTGTTGGTAAAGTTTCAGATAAAACTTTACCAAACGATATAGGCTGAAACCTAAGTAACTTAGTTTTTGCCCGTATGCCCAAAACCACCTGCACCACGTTCGGTGGCAACAAATTCATCTACTTGTTCAAACTTGGCCTGTACCACAGGAACCAAAACGTATTGCGCTAAACGCTCACCAGGTTCTAAGCTAAATGCTGTTTGGCTACGGTTCCACACCGAAACCATCAATTCACCCTGATAATCTGAATCAATCAAACCCACCAAGTTCCCCAACACGATGCCATGTTTGTGACCCAAGCCTGAACGCGGCAAAATCATGCCTGCAAAACCTGTATCTTGAATATAAATCGCTAAACCTGTTTTGACCAAGACTGTTTGACCCGGCTCAATCACGGTGCTGCTGTCTACACAAGCACGTAAGTCCAAACCTGCCGAACCTGCGGTTGCATAAGTTGGCATTGGCCATTCTGTGCCTAAACGTGAATCTAAGACTTTAACTTGAACTTTCATGAAGTTTATCCTGTTTTTAAATTTTCAATTTTCTTTCGATTTTCGATGTGCCATTTGATGCTGTACTTGCATCAATGCCCTAAGTATTTTCAAAAAATTAGCGCTTGATTAAGGCACGTAAATTTTCCAAATAATGCTGTGCCTGTAATTTCGGATCGACATCACCGGCTAACTTTTTCTTACGTCCGAGCCATTCCAATTCATCTTGTGGTAATTCATCCAAAAAACGACTTGGGGTCATTTGTTTCATTTGCCCGCCCGCTTTGCGCTGCTCTGCCAAAGTAATGGTTAAGCCCTGACGTGCACGAGTAATCCCTACGTACATTAAACGGCGTTCTTCTTCGACGGTATCTGCCACAATTGAGTTTTTATGCGGCAAAAGCTCTTCTTCCAAGCCAATCAAATACACATACGGAAATTCCAAACCTTTGGACGCATGCAGAGTTAGCAAATTGACTTTATCGGTGTCTTCTTCTTCCTGTTGCTGTTCGAGCATATCGAGCAGCACCATTTTACGAATCACGCTTTCAATATTCTTTTCATCGACATCTTCAGCACGGTTAATCAAACTTTGGATGCTGCTATATAGAACTTCGATATTATCTAGCTTGGTTTTTTCCTGCGCAGGGGTAGCTGCTTGCTCTTTAATGTAGTCGATATAACCTGCTTCGAGCATCATTTGACGGATGATTGGCACAGGTTCATCATCTTCCAATAAGTTACGCGTAAAATTGCTAATAAAATCTGAAAACTCTGCCAACTGCGTCGTGGCTTTTTTCGGAATTGCCATGGTTAGGCGCTGATCACCTGCAGCAGCCAATAATGACAAATGGTTTTCCTGTGCAAACAGCCCTAGTTTTTCCAAAGTCACAGGACCAATCGCGCGTTTAGGCGTGTTAATAATGCGTAAGAATGCGCTGTCATCTTCAGGGTTAATAATCAGACGCAAATAACTCATGATGTCTTTGATTTCAGCACGTGCGAAGAATGACTGCCCCCCCGAAAGCTTGTAAGGAATTTGCATTTGACGTAATTGGGTTTCCAGAATACGTGCCTGAAAGTTCCCTCGGTACAAAATTGCATAATCTTTCCAGCTTTTACCATTCATCAGTTTATGCGTGAGTAAGTCTTTAACCACGCGTTCTGATTCATCATCATCATTGCGGCATGTAATTACCCGAATCACTTCACCATGACCTTTATCTGACCACAGTTTTTTGTCAAAAATATGTGGATTATTGCCAATGACGGTGTTGGCCGCTTTTAAAATGCGACTGGTCGAGCGATAGTTTTGCTCAAGTTTAATCACTTTTAAATTCGGGAAATCATCTTTCAGCAAGGCCATATTTTCAGGCTTCGCACCGCGCCAAGCGTAAATCGATTGGTCGTCGTCACCTACCGCAGTGAACTGCCCCATTACGCCCACAAGTAATTTCACCAAGATATATTGTGCGGTGTTGGTGTCCTGATACTCATCGACCAATAAATAACGAACACGGTTTTGCCACTTGTCACGCACTTCGGCATTTTCTTGCAAAAGTCGTGTCGGCATTACAATTAAATCATCAAAATCTACCGCGTTATAGGCACGTAAATTACGTTCATAAAGTTGATATAAATGTGCAAACTGGATGTCTTCTGGCGTTTCGCAGGTGGTATGCGCCTGCTCTGGTGCAATCAGATCATTTTTCCAGTCTGAAATCATCTTCATGGCTTTGGCAATCAATTCTTTGCTTTCTGCACCCGACAAATTATCGCGGTGCATTAAATCCATCAGAATACGTTTGCAGTCATCGGCATCTAAAATAGAGAAGTTGGCTTTTAACGGCGTGTGTTTTAATTCATGACGTAATAAATTCAGACCAAAGGTGTGGAAAGTCGAAACCGATAATCCTTTAGCTTCTTCACGTGACAACAATTTGGTCACACGCTCTTTCATTTCTCGTGCTGCTTTGTTGGTAAAAGTCATCGCTGTAATACGATGCGCAGGAATCCCGCAATGCTTAACCAAATAGGCAATTTTTCGGGTAATCACCGAAGTTTTGCCTGAACCTGCACCTGCAAGCACTAACAAGGGTCCTTGAGTGTATTTCATCGCTTCAAGTTGCTTGTCGTTTAACTGACTTGCCAGTGTCATAGTATTTCCTCTATTTCGGTTCGAGCTCGATTATAGTCATCTCCGCCAAAGATGACTAATCTAAAATGCTACTTTAGACGTCATTGTCTATTTGCTGAGTAGACCCTAGAAATTGCTTGCATAAAAAAACCGCCCGAAGGCGGTTCTTTACAATCTATACAATGCCAGATTATTGGATTGCATAAATGCTGATTTCTACACGACGGTTTTGCTCACGACCTTCTGCAGTAGCATTCGATGCGATTGGGTTTGCAGCACCGTGACCTTGTGCATTAATACGTGAAGTTGATACACCACGGCTAGCCAAGTAGTTTGCAACCGATTGTGCACGTGCTTGTGACAATGGAATGTTGATTGCGTCGTTACCAGTGCTGTCAGTAAAACCTGTTACCAAAATACCGCTCTTGTTATCTTGGGTTAGCGTTTGCGCTACTTTGTCCAAGGTAGAATAGAAGTTTGGTTTGATGTTTGATTTGTTAGTATCAAACGTGATGTTACCCGGCATGATCAAGCCAACAGAACCATCGGCATTACGGTTTACTTCTACGCCTGTACCAGCCATTTGTTGACGAAGTTGTTTTTCTTTATTGTCAAGATAAACACCCGCAGCAGCACCCACTACAGCACCAATTGCTGCAGCACGGTTGTTTTGTGCACTTGTATTTGCGTTACTTTTAGAGACCCCATAACCTGCAGCAGCACCAATTACTGTGCCTAACGCAGTTTTGTCATATTCCATACCACCAAGGTTGTTACCAGTCGTTTGACAACCAGTTAAAACCATTGCCCCTACGACTGCTGCCGAAATTGCTAATGCACGCATGGCATGCCTCCTTACTTGTGTTTTGTTGTATATGCTGAATATTGAATGAAAAAATATACTTAGACCATTGATTTTTTGTTAATAAAAAAACTTTTACTTACAAATATACATGATCATGTACAAATCTTGGTATAACTTCATCACAATTTCTACACACTTTCACTTCAACACTTTTTTATTTTAAAAACAACATTTATATTGGAGTCATCTACAAACACGTGACGCATTGGACGATTTATCTTCAGGATTGATTTATATGTCATCGCAAGCAAAGAAACACCCTTTATTAAAAAAAATCACAAAAGGTCTCACCGTGGGTACAGTCATCACTGGCAGTACATTTTTTCACGGCCCTCCTGTGTTGGCTTTGGGCTTAACCAAACTGTTAAAGCAGTCACGTAAGGTCGATGAAACCAATATTCAAATTACCAACAGTTGGCTCAGTGTAAACAACTGGCTGATTGATCATGTATTACCCAATACCCAATGGGATATCAGCATTGATGAAGATTTGCAACTGAGCATGCAAGGTCGTTATCTCATGACCTGTAACCATCAAAGTTGGGTCGATACCACAGTAAATCAGTATTTTGGCTTAACCCGTATGCCATTGACCCGCTTTTTTACCAAGTGGGAACTGATCTTTATTCCCTTTGTAGGACAAGCCTTTAAAATTTTAGGCTTCCCAATGATGAAGCGTCACAGCAAAGCACAAATTGCCAAAAAACCTGAGCTGAAAGACCGCGATATGGAAGAAGCGCGTAAAGCCTGCCAACAGTTATTAAGTCAGCCCTTTACCCTGCTGAATTATTTAGAAGGCACACGCTTTACCCAAGAAAAACATGATCAACAACAATCGCCTTATCAACATTTATTAAAGCCAAAAGCTGGTGGTTTAGCTTTGGCATTGAATATTTTGGGTGATCAAATTGATGCCTTGGTAGATATGACCATTGTGTACCCAGATGGCGTGCCGGGCTATAGCGAGTTTTGGTTAGGTGAGGTGCCGCGCATTGCGGTGAATTTACGCAAAATTAATATTCCAGCTTGGGTGTTGGGCGGCAATTACGAAGATGATACTGAATATCGTGAGCGTTTTCAGCAATGGGTGCATGAACTGTGGCTGGAAAAAGATCAATTGATTGAAAGCATGCAACAAAAACTTGCAGCTCCGACTGCATAACCATTCAGGTACGCCATGAAAAAGTCTGAAGAACCTGTCATCAAATCCTCTTTTCATCCCCTGCGTAAAGATTCATGGGGATGGAAAATTGCCTTGGCTTATGACTTGTTTTTGATGGGTTTAATCATCTTTAACTTGTTCTGTTTAAGTGCCAATGCCATTTTAATGAGTGATTTTGGCGAATGGTTGTTCGATTTTATTCGTCTACCTGAAATTTTACAGTTTTATCGAACAGAATTGCGCCCTTGGGTGGTGATTACCGAAGGCTGGTTTACCACGTTTTTAATTGTAGAGTTGGGCGTGCGTTGGGGTATTGCAATTATTTTCAAACATCATCAGCGTTGGTGGTTTTTCCCGTTTATTCACTGGTATGAAATTCTTGCAATTATTCCGCAATTGCGTTTTTTACGTTTATTACGTGCCATCGCGATTGGTTACAACCTGCATAGCCATGGCTATAAAGTCATTCCAGACAGTTGGTATAAACGCGGCAACTTTTACTACAACTTGCTAATGGAAGAACTGAGTAGCCGTGTGGTGCTCACGGTACTTAATGGTGTGCAACGTGAATTGACCACCAGTACCACTCACAAACAATTTATTGATGATTTGGTCGAGCATCATCGTCAATTACTCGCGATTGCCCTAGCCGATATTTTGCAGGAATCCTTAGGCAAAGAATTACAAATGCAGCGTCACATGATTGCGAAAAATGTCGGGTTGGTGGTGAATCAAGCCATTGAAGATACGCCTGAACTGACGCAATTGCTGCGCCTGATTCCATTGGTCGGTGGACGTATTGAACAGCAAATTCAAAGTATCGGACAACGATTGGGCGAAAATATCACCCAAGGTTTAATTGAACCTTTTGCACAGCAGAATCAACAAGTATAAAATCCAACTTATCAAATGATTGCTGAAAAAATTAGTCAGATTGAGATTGAACATAATCAGCATAT
This sequence comes from Acinetobacter sp. YH12135, assembly GCF_013418565.1. NCBI lineage: Bacteria > Pseudomonadati > Pseudomonadota > Gammaproteobacteria > Moraxellales > Moraxellaceae > Acinetobacter > Acinetobacter sp. YH12135. Next base: position 2,831 of record NZ_VPBU01000009.1, on the reverse strand, counting down.
TGATAAATTAGTGGAATCGGCAATATTTGAAAGTTTAGAAGCGATTCGCAAACAAGTAAAAGTTAAACAATGGCAACAAATTTTAAATGAAGGACAACAACACGATATTTCATAAAGGTCTTTCGATAATTTCAGCTAAAACAATGTGAAATATTTTTAGTAACTGAACTAGAGAATTCACCCAATTTGTTCTAGGATTTGCTCTATTTATAAGATGACTTCAACAACCAGCAAAGTTAGAAGTGTTAAGGAATTATTATGGCTGACATACGGATAAAAGGCAGATTGGTCAATGCGATTCGCATTAGCTTAGACACCAATGATCATGATGCGATCCGCCAGCAACTAAGCCCAATGTTGCAAAAATCATTTCCACCAGGAGTTTTGGTGGTCATTGAAAGTTCAGTCGAACAAGAATTGATTGCGCTAATTCAATTGCTAATTAGCCTAGAAGCACAGCCAATTGCTGTGACTGAAGGCATTATGGCAGATCAGGCACGTGCTATTCAGTTCCCTGTCATCCCGCAAGACCGTCCATTGCAGGAAGTGAAAGCCACCAAAGAACAAGTGGTTGAAGTAAAACCTGAACCTGCGGCAGAACAGCAACAGACGGAAAATCAAGTCGCTGAAACTGCACCTGCTGTGGCGCATATTACGTCTTATCACGATGAAATTTTGCGTACAGGCCAATGCTTGGTACAACATCAGGGCGACATTATTTTAACCGCAGGCATTAACAGCGGTTCTGAAGTGATTGCTTCAGGAAATATACATATTTATGGTAGTGTACGTGGTAGAGTCATTGCCGGCGCGGGCGGGAATATTGCAGCACGAATTTTCTGTCATTCCCTAGAAGCAGAATTGGTATCTATTGCAGGCACGTATTGCGTGGCGGACGATATTCCTCAGCATGTGACTAAAAAACCTGTGCATATTTACTTAAATGATAACCAAGAGCTTGTATTTGAAGCTCTACAATTTTAATGTATAAATAATCACCAAAAATCCCCGAAAAAATATAGGGGAATTTAAACCATAACAGGAGTGGATTCGGTGGCGAAAATTGTTGTCGTAACATCAGGCAAAGGTGGCGTAGGTAAAACCACTACAAGTGCATCTTTTGCAACAGGTTTAGCCCTACGTGGTCACAAAACTGTTGTTATCGATTTTGACGTGGGTTTACGTAACCTTGACTTAATTATGGGTTGTGAACGTCGCGTTGTTTATGATTTTGTGAATGTATTAAATAATGAAGCGCGTTTACAACAAGCATTAATTCGCGATAAAGATATCGAAAACCTTTATATTCTTCCAGCTTCACAAACCCGTGATAAAGATGCCCTCACCGATGAAGGTGTGGCACGTATCATGGATGAGTTGGCACAAGAATTTGATTACATTATTTGCGACTCACCTGCAGGGATTGAGCGCGGTGCCATTCTTGCAATGTACCATGCCGATGAAGCGATTATTGTGACCAACCCTGAAATTTCTTCAGTACGTGACTCTGACCGTATTATTGGTATGCTTGACAGCAAAACCAAAAAAGTAGAACAAAACGAAGGTCGTGTGCGTAAGCACTTGTGTATCACACGTTACAACCCAGAACGTGCCGATAAACAAGAAATGCTAACCATTGACGACATTTCTAAAGATATTTTACGTGTACCAACTTTAGGCGTTATTCCTGAATGTAAGAGCGTACTTCAAGCATCTAACGAAGGCAAACCTGTCATTCTGTATAGCGATGCTGCTGCAGGTCAGGCGTATGATGACTTGGTTGCACGTTTCTTGGGTGAAGAACGTCCGTTTCGTCATATTGAAACAAAACCGAAAGGTTGGTTAGCACGGTTATTTGGAGCGTAGACATGGCAGGATTTTGGAGCAAATTATTTAGCGGTGAAGATAAGCCATCTAGCGCACAAACAGCAAAAGATCGCTTAAAAGTGATTGTTGCTTCTGAACAAGGTCTAGGTAAACGCTTAAGCCAAGACAAAATTGATCAGATGAAAAAAGAAATCATGCAAGTGGTAAATCGCTACGTGCGTGGTGTCGATGAACAACATATTCAAATGTCTGTGCGTTCAGAAGCCAATATTGAAATGTTGGAAATGAATATCAATTTGCCTGAAGAGCGATAATCTGAATACTGATTAGTCAAGCAAATTGAATCAGGGCAGAATATGAGACTGGAATAGCAAAGCACTGCTTTGCCCAGTCGCAAGACGAGAAGCTGTGCTTCGAGTGGACTGGATGTACAAAGTTTACTTTGCCGTCGCAAGACGAGAAGCTATGCTTCGAGATAAAGTGTACTAAAACACTTTTCCGCTTGTGAACTCATATTTTGCCTTTTTTATTTATAGAACAATACCTGGAGATTGCCATGGCATTATCTCAACCTGCGACCTTTAACGAAGCATGGTCGGATGAACGTGTATTTGCCTATTTGAATCAACTTCCACCTGCAGGTGTGAATGCAGATTTTCACGTACTCTATCACGCATTTAAACACATGCGTCCAAGCGACTATGAACGTCTATTGACACAATTTGTTGCCGATGGTCGCGATGTCAATGCCACTAATCCTGAAGGTCAGCGTATTCACGATGTGATTGCTGAATTTCCACGTCAAAAAGATGGTTTTTTAGCAGTTTTAGCCAAGTTTGCTTAAACTGTTTAAACACAATCTCTGGCTAAATTCAGCGTAAGCGTCCGCTGAATCCCATACCTATTTTTTAATTCGATTTAGGTTTCCAGCAGTGCGGCAGCAATTCTTCAATTTGGGTCACTTTGTGTGTCGGTAACCTTTTCAGCACATCACTTAAATAGGC
>NZ_VPBU01000008.1:0-121290 GCF_013418565.1 Acinetobacter sp. YH12135 | reverse complement strand
TTTTTCTATTTTGACTGCATCAACTACAAGACAAACATACCAACGTCCACGACTATCTTCTACGAATGTGCCTGTTTTGATATTGTATTGACTTAATCCGTAACTATCCCATAGTTTAAATTGATGCTTGCCATATTCAACATAGCCATCAGCATATTTGATTGCAACCTTTTTAAACGGTATCCAACCCAGTGAACGTCTAGCTGATTGTTTATTACTGACACGCCATTTTAGTTTTGCTTTTTTGAACTGCTTGCGTCTTGTGACCAATTCTTCTGTCACTGCCTGAATAGTTTGACTGTGCAAGTTGCATTCTTTCGATGTGCCTTTCGTGTATTTTGCAAGGTCGTATGCTGAAAAGAATTGTTGTTTACGTTGTAGATGCTTAAAACACAAATCATTGACATAATTCCAGACAAAATTTACTTCGGATGCTAACTGATTTAGCACCTTGCAATGTTTGTCTTTTATGCGTAATTTGAGTGTCTTCATCCAATTATTTTAACAGTATTTTTCTTAATAGTGACTATAGTACAAGTATTTAAAACGACATTTCGTGTCGTTCATATGGTTTACTCCAGTCGCTTATATCCTCGTGCTGAACCACGAGGTTTTACGCTCCAGTGGATAAAAAAAAGCTCAACCATATAGGGATGGTTGAGCATAAAAAGGATGTGTATAAAAGCACATCCAGAGGGTTTGAAAATCTTGCTGCAAATGCTATTTCACTGATTATTGAATACAGTGGATCATTTTCAGTACGTGAATTATGGAGTAATTTAGTCGACTATACAAATAGATTTTTCCTATTAATCCAAGACAAATATTCAATGAAAGATTCATCTTTTTTTTCTTAACAATTTAAATTATCTTACTATTTTTACAATTATTTTAGAAAAATTAAAAAAACTGTCATAATTCATAACACTCAATACTGTATAAATTTTGAATAAAAGGCATTTTAAATACACCTTTATGTGATAAAAAAAACACCAATTAAACTCAACTTTTTGCTTGAATGTGTACGCGTGCTTTCATTTGTGCCAACACAATACCCGTTAAAATAATCAATCCACCGATACTGTGATAACTCCCCCACACTTCTGCCAACCAAAAATATGCAATGATAGCCGTGAAAACAGGCATCAAATTCATAAAAATACTGGTGCGATTTGGCCCTAAATATTGAACGGCCAACATCCATACCAAAGGTGCAATAATTGAAGGAAATATACCTGCATACAGCACACTTAAACCATTTTGGCTATTTAAATGATCCAAGCCGAACCACAAAATAAATGGCAGATGGTAAAGTAAGGCGAATATAATTTGCACATAAAGACTCAGCATGAGCGGCAATTTTAAATTCCATTTCTTTAAAAACACCCCATAAAAGGCGTAAAAAAATACCGCCAAAACCATGAGCATATCGCCCGCATGTCCTGTCAGCTGACTGAGTTGACGCAAATCTCCTTGTGCAATCACATACAACAAACCCGAAAATGAAATAATGCAGCCAAAAACCGCAAATCGTGTCGGAATGTCTTTTAAGATCAGCAATGAAACCAAAACCGTAAACATGGGAATAAACGCATTAATAATGCCCATATTGGTTGCAGTGGTGTAATTGGCTGCGGTATAGCTTAGACCTTGATACAGCACCAAACCAAAAGCACTAAGCACTGCCAACTGTTTCAAATGTGGACGAATCAACTCACGCTGCTGCCAAACTTTGGGCAATATCCACGGGGTTAAAATCAGAAAAGCAATCAACCAGCGATAAAAACTGATACTGACGGGTGAAATATACTCCGCCACATACCTCGTTACTGCAATATTTAAAGACCAAATCAATACCGCAATCAATGGCAATAAAATTGCCCAAAATACGCCTTTATCTGACCGTATCATGTATTCATCATCCTTGTTGTACCAAACAGCATACCTGCTGTGAAACCCTTTTCTATAACTGACTTGTGATGCAAAGTGCTAAAAACCCAGTGTCTATTTATGGCACTTTTCGCTCGATTTATCCATCAATAAAATAAAATGCAGATACGAATTACATTTTTCTGCGCAATATCACGGCTATGCGGGATTCCATCAGTGTCGTAAATTTCTTTGCTATAAAACTTGCTGTACCCAAAAATTACAGTTACAACAGTAGCGGTAAAATACAGATTCTAGGAAGCAACTATGCGCACTTCAGTTTATGACATTGCAGTAAAAACCAATCAGGGTACGGAAACCACATTAAATCAATATGCAGGAAAAGTGTTGTTGATCGTGAACGTGGCATCAAAATGTGGCTTAACCCCGCAATACGAAGGCTTACAGCAACTCTACGCAGCAAAACAGGCACAAGGCTTAGAAATTTTAGCCTTTCCATCGAATGATTTCTTGGCACAAGAACCGGGCAGCGATACAGAAATTCAGGAATTTTGCTCACTGAATTATCAGGTGAGTTTTCCATTGTTTGCTAAAATTCCAGTCGTGGGTGCAGAAAAACATCCTCTCTACACGGCTTTAACGCAAGCAATTCCTGAACGTATTGGTGAAGGCCCATGGTGGAAAGATTTGGTTGATTACGGCTTAACCCCAAATGAACCACCTGAAGTATTGTGGAACTTTGAAAAGTTTTTGGTGAATAAACAAGGTGAAGTGGTGGCGCGTTTTGCCCCAGATTTAACCGCAGATGACCCGCGCATTGTAGAAGCGATTGAGGCTGAATTGGCTAAATAATTTTTTATTCAGCAAGTTAAAGAGTTCTTTCATAAATTCTCTTTAAATCAATAATTCAGCTCCCTCATCCTCTTGCGGAATATATTCCTCATCCTGAGCCATATATGGCGCAAGAGAAGGGACTATCAATATCAATTCGACGCATTACTTATGATCATTTTTCTTTTATGAAAGAAGTGTAATTCATAGGAGTTTCTTTAAAACTCCTATTTTTTTTGATTTAGACAAAAAAATTAAGATTTGTTATTGCTTTGCAACAATCTGTTTTTTATTCATATTTTCGTTTTATATTCATTCTCAATGAGTACCAAAAATCACATGAATATGAAAAATGTATCTTCGAAGACACTACTTCCGTTTGCACTATTGAGTTCTGCCTTGCTACTCAGCGCCTGTGATCAAATGAACACGCCGCAAACGCAAACAACTAATCAAGATGATTCCAGCGCATCATCCAACAGCAATACAAACCCAACCAACGCTCCATTAAGCAGTGGCAATATGTTCTATATTGTGCGCGATGTGGCTGATCTACAGCTCAAAGCAGGTCAATATGTCGAACAACTGAATCAAACCAAGTCTGAATTGCAAACCGCTGTAGATGCGCAAGATCCACAACAATTACAAATTGCAGCGACTCAATTACAACAGCAGTTACAAGGCTTCAATCAAACACTAAGCAGCCTAGACTTAAAAACACAGGAAATTGATACCATCCGTCAAAACTTATTGGCTGCCAATCAGCAAGTTTTGGCTTCACCATTTTTAAATGGACAAGTCGATTTAAGCAAAGTGGACTTTAAGAAACTGGAACAGCAAATGGGGAGTATTCAAGCTGAAATGCTAAAACTGGCGGGGATGATTTTACAAGGTGAGTCAAATCAGCCTACTGAAACTACCAATACAGCATCTTAAGCAAAGATAAGGCTTCAATTCCAAACAGCATAAAAAAAGCCACTCTTTCGAGTGGCTTTTTTCAATCTTAAACCGACAATTAAAGTGCGCGGTTTTTGATTTTGCGGATGGTTTCCAACTGTGCAGCAGTTTCTGCCAAAGCAGCCAAAGCAGCAGCAGAGTCCAAATCGCTCTTTTGATTTGCCAACAATTGTTCAGCGTGTTTACGCGCTTCAATAATTGCCGCTTCATCTAAGTTTTCTGCACGAACTGCAGTATCTGCAAGAATCGTAACAACATGCGGTTGAACTTCTAGAACGCCACCAGATACATAGATTAATTCTTCTGTACCATTTTCCAGCAGAACGCGGATTGCACCCGGCTGAAGCAAAGTTACCAGTGGTGCGTGACCCGGCATAATACCGAGTTCACCGCCAGCACCTTTTGCAATTAGCATAGTCACAGTGCCCGAGTACAAAGACTCTTTTACACTTACAACATCACATTGCATAGTCGCCATGAGAATCTCCTAAATTAGAGCTGCTAATTAAAGTTTCTCGGCTTTAGCAATCACTTCGTCAATACCACCAACCATATAGAACGCTTGTTCTGGGATATGATCGTATTCACCAGCTAGAAGACCTTTAAAGCCACGAATTGTATCTTTAAGCGGTACAAGTTTACCAGGCGCGCCAGTAAATACTTCAGCTACGTGGAACGGTTGAGAGAAGAAACGTTGGATCTTACGTGCACGGTATACAGTAAGTTTGTCTTCTTCTGACAATTCGTCCATACCAAGAATTGCGATAATGTCTTTCAATTCTTTATAACGTTGAAGAACGTTTTGAACTGAACGAGCAATTTCGTAATGCTCAGTACCAACAACTAATGGATCTAACTGACGTGAAGTTGAGTCTAGTGGATCGATCGCAGGGTAAATACCTTGAGATGCAATATCACGGCTCAATACTACAGTTGCGTCTAAGTGCGCGAACGTTGTAGCAGGTGATGGGTCAGTCAAGTCATCGGCAGGTACGTATACAGCTTGAATAGATGTAATCGAACCAGACTTAGTTGAAGTAATACGTTCTTGAAGAACACCCATCTCTTCTGCAAGTGTAGGCTGATAACCTACTGCAGATGGCATACGACCTAGAAGTGCTGATACTTCAGTACCTGCTAGTGTATAACGGTAGATGTTGTCTACGAACAATAATACGTCACGACCTTTACCGTTCTCATCTTTTTGATCACGGAAGTACTCAGCCATAGTCAAACCAGTTAACGCTACGCGTAAACGGTTACCAGGCGGCTCGTTCATCTGACCGTAGACCATTGCTACTTTGTCAAGAACGTTAGAGTCTTTCATTTCGTGATAGAAGTCGTTACCTTCACGAGTACGCTCACCAACACCAGCGAATACAGATAAACCTGAGTGCGCTTTAGCGATGTTGTTGATCAACTCCATCATATTTACGGTTTTACCAACACCCGCACCACCGAACAGACCAACTTTACCACCTTTCGCGAACGGGCAAAGTAAGTCAATGACTTTAATACCAGTTTCTAAAAGGTCAGTAGAAGCCGCTTGTTCTGCATAAGAAGGCGCTTGACGGTGAATTGGTAAACGCTCTTCAGTTGCAACTGGACCAGCTTCGTCGATAGGGCGACCAAGAACGTCCATGATACGACCAAGTGTCGCTGTACCTACTGGTACAGAGATTGGCGCGTTAGTGTTAGTTACGTTCAAACCACGCTTAAGGCCTTCAGTAGAACCCATTGCAATAGTACGAACTACGCCATCACCAAGTTGTTGCTGAACTTCTAATGTAGTTTCAGTACCGTCAACTTGGAGAGCGTCATAGATCTTAGGAACGCTGTTGCGTTCAAACTCGACGTCGATAACCGCGCCGATGATCTGAATGATACGACCGCCACTCATTGCTGTCTCCTCAATTCAAACTAATAATGTTAAACGGCAGCGGCACCACCAACGATTTCAGAAATTTCCTGAGTAATCGCGGCTTGACGCAGCTTGTTATAAATAAGTTGTAGGCTCTTGATCAGTTCACCTGCGTTATCTGTTGCAGCTTTCATTGCAACCATACGCGCAGACTGTTCACATGCGATGTTTTCAATCACACCTTGATAAACCATAGACTCGATGTAACGAACCAATAAACCATTTAACAGCTCTTCAGCTTCTGGTTCATAGATATAATCCCAACCGTATTGACGGTTAAGAGTCTTGTTTTCTTCAGCAGATGCTAAAGGAACAAGTTGTTCGATTTTCTGATCTTGAGTCATGGCATTGACAAAGCCGTTTGACACGAGGTAAATGCGATCTAACTCGCCTTTATCGTACGCATCTAACATCACTTGCACAGAGCCAGATAACTGTTCAAGACTTGGCGCGTCACCTACGTTTGTAGTTGCACCAAGCACTTTACCGCCGTAGTTTTTAAAAAACGAAACCGCTTTTTGACCAATTAAAGCAAACTGAACTTCAATTGACTGCTCTTGTTGTTGCTGTACATGCTTTACAACTTTCTTGAACAAGTTAATGTTCAAGCCACCTGCCAAACCACGATCTGAAGACACGATGATATAACCAACGCGTTTTACAGGGCGTTCAATCATATAACGGTGTTTGTATTCAGGGTTCGCCTGTACCAAATGAGCAATTACACGGTGCATATTTTCGGCATACGGACGGCCTTGAGCCATGCGCTCTTGCGCACGACGCATCTTAGAAGCAGCAACCATTTGCATCGCGCGAGTAATCTTTTGCGTGCTCTTGATACTAGCTACTTTGGCGCGAATTTCTTTTAAATTTGCCATACGCTTAACCTAGTATTCGAAAGCCCTTTCAGGCTTCCGAAGGTTGATTCCGTGAACCAAACCCCTAACTAGCCAATGCTAAATTAGTAAGTTTGAGTCGCTTTAAAGCTTTCAATACCTGCTTTGATTGCAGCTTCGATGTCTTTGTTGAAATCACCAGTTTCATCGATTTGTTGCATTAACGCAGCATGTTCTGAACGGAAGTAAGAGATTAACGCAGCATCAAAGTCTACGATTTTCTTCACTTCTACGTCAGCCATATAGCCTTCGTTAGATGCATAAACTGAAACAGCTTGGTCAGCAATTGAGTATGGCGCATATTGTTTCTGCTTCATTAACTCAGTTACACGTTGACCATGTTCAAGTTGCTTACGAGTTGCTTCGTCAAGGTCAGAAGCGAACTGAGCAAACGCTGCCAATTCACGGTATTGCGCCAAAGCGGTACGGATACCACCAGACAATTTTTTGATGATCTTAGTTTGAGCAGAACCACCAACACGCGATACAGAAATACCCGCGTTCACAGCAGGACGAATACCCGCGTTGAATAATGATGTTTCTAAGAAGATCTGACCATCTGTAATCGAAATTACGTTGGTTGGTACGAATGCAGAAACGTCACCTGCTTGAGTTTCAATAATCGGCAATGCAGTTAAAGAACCAGTTTGACCTTTAACTTCACCGTTAGTGAATTTCTCAACATAGTCAGCAGATACACGAGAAGCACGCTCAAGTAGACGCGAGTGTAGATAGAACACGTCACCTGGATACGCTTCACGACCTGGTGGACGACGTAAAAGCAATGAAATTTGACGATACGCAACAGCTTGCTTAGACAAGTCATCATAAATGATAAGCGCGTCTTCACCACGGTCACGGAAGTATTCACCCATTGTACAGCCAGAGTACGGAGCAAGATACAACATTGCTGCTGGATCTGCCGCTGCTGCTGCAACAACAGTTGTATACGCCATAGCGCCAGTTTCTTCTAGCTTGCGTACTACGTTTGCGATAGTCGATTGTTTTTGACCAATTGCTACGTATACACACTTAATGCCAGAGTTTTTCTGAGCGATGATCGCATCGATCGCCATTGCTGTTTTACCAGTTTGACGGTCACCAATGATCAACTCACGTTGACCACGGCCTACAGGGATCATGGTATCAACTGATTTATAACCAGTTTGAACAGGTTGATCCACTGATTGACGCCAAATTACGCCTGGTGCTACTTTTTCTACAGCATCAGTTAATTTTGCATCAATAGGGCCTTTACCATCAATTGGGTTACCCAAAGCATCTACTACACGGCCTAAAAGTTCTGGACCAACCGGAACTTCTAATACACGACCTGTGCAACGTGCTTTTTGACCTTCTTGAAGGCTTAAGTAGTTACCTAAAACAACGACGCCCACTGAATCCTGTTCTAGGTTCAGTGCCATACCAAATAAGCCGCCGTCGAATTCGATCATTTCACCGTACATTGCATCAGCAAGGCCGTGAATGCGCACAATACCGTCGGATACCATAACAATGGTACCTTCGTTTTTAGCGGTCGCGCTGGTGTCCAGATCGCCGATACGCTGTTTAATGAGCGCACTGATCTCGGATGGATTCAGTTGTTGCATTGCGCTATACCTCAATCTTTTATTAGTTCAGTCTTCGCAATTAAGCTAAAAGACGTGTCCGCATTTTTTCAAGCTTGTTAAGCGCAGAATCATCTATCACTTGGTCGCCTGCACGAATAACCACACCCGCAATTAACGCTGGGTTCACTTCTACAGAAACATTTACTGCCGCAGCGAAACGTTTTTCTAACGCTTGAGCAAGAATTTGTTCTTGTACAGAAGTCAATGGGAATGCTGATTCAATCACAACATCCACAGTATTGTTATTCTGTGATTTGAGCTGTTCGTATTCTGCTTGAATTTCAGGAAGCAAAGCCAAACGGTTGTTTTCAGCAAGCAATGTCAAAAAGTTTGACACTGCTGCAGTTTGGTCTTCACCTAAAACTTTGGCAAAAATACTCACCTGCTCAGCAGGCGTAAGCTCAGGGCGATTTAAGTAAGCTGAAAATGCTTCGTCTTGCACCGCAGCACTGAGCAAGTTAAGTGCTGTTGACCAATTGTCAGTTGCACCTTGCTCAGAAGCGTAAGCAAATGCTGCTTTAGCGTATGGGCGTGCCAACGTCAAGAGTTCAGCCATAATCTGCCTCTCTCTTAAAGTTTAGCAGCCAGCTGAGTCAGCATGGCATTGTGAGCTTCTGCGTCAACTTGCTGGCTAAGAATTTTCTCTGCACCAGTTACTGCAAGCGCAGCTACTTGTTGACGTAATTCTTCGCGAGCAGAATTGATTTCTGTATCAACAGCTTCTTTCGCTTGTTGACGAATACGCTCACCTTCAGCAGATGCTTGGGTACGCGCTTCTTCTACCAATTGTGCTGCACGACGATTCGCTTGTTCGATCAATTGAGCCGCTTGTGCTTTAGCTGCATCTAATTCAGCTTTCACTTGAGCTTGCGCATCGGCAAGATCAGCTTTGGCTTTCTCAGCTGCATTTAAGCCGTCAGCAATACGACGCTGACGCTCACTAATCGCATTGATTAGTGGTGGCCATACAAACTTCATGCAGAATGCGACGAAAATCGCAAATGCAATCGCTTGGCCAAACAATGTGAGGTTGATATTCATTGCAAATTCCTCAAATAGTGAATTTCGGAATTAAGCTGATTAACCTACAAATGGATTAGCGAAGATGAAGAACAAGCCAATACCAACACCGATCATAGGCACAGCATCAAGAAGACCTGCGATTAAGAACATACGAGTTTGAAGTTGTGGAGCCAATTCTGGTTGACGAGCAACAGCTTCAAGGAAGCGACCGCCTAAAAGACCAAAACCAATCGCAGTACCTAAAGCACCGAAAGCGATCAAGATAGCAGATGCAATTGCAACTAGACCTAAAGTGAGTTCCATGATAATTCCTCAGAGGTTAGGTTTTATACCAAATTAAGTTAAAAAATTGTGTGCCCAACCGCCCGATGACAGTTAGGCCATACCATTAATGCTTTTCGCTTGCCATGCTCATGTACACGATAGTCAACATCATGAAAATGAATGCTTGTAGCGTAATAATCAAAATGTGGAAAATCGCCCAAGGCACAGACAATGCCCACTGGATCCAGAACGGTAATAACGCGATAAGAATGAAGATTAACTCACCCGCATACATGTTACCGAACAGTCGTAGAGCCAATGAAACTGGTCGCGCCAAGAAAGTAGTCAATTCCAACAATAAGTTGAATGGAATTAAAAGCACTTTAGCAACTGGATTACTTGGGTTGAATGGGTTAAGTGCCAACTCACCAACGAAGCCGCCAACACCTTTCTCACGAATACTATAGAAAATAATTAAGAAGAATACAGAAATAGACATACCTAAGGTAATGTTTGGATCTGTAGTCGGAACAATTTTAAAGTAAACCTGATGAGGGTCCACACCCAGCATAGATGCAATCGCCTGTTGAGCTACATAAGGAATAAAGTCAACAGGGATCAAATCCATCAAGTTCATGAGGAAAATCCACACGAAAATGGTTAATGCTAAGGGTGCAATTAATCGAGACTTCCCATGGAAGGTATCACGTACACTTGAATCCACAAACTCGATAATCACTTCAATTACTGACTGGAATTTACCAGGCACGCCTGAATTTGCAGCTTTCGCAACAATCCAGAACAATAAACAGAAGATCAGACCAAGTCCGATAGACCAACCCATTGAATCCAAGTGAATAGCAGTGAACCCCATCTGTTGAGCTTCTTCAGCAGACTCAGCCAACTTCCATGAACCGTCTGGCATTTTGCCATAGGTCATATTGGTCAAGTGATGCTTGATATACTCGGTCGAAGTAAGGGCATGTTCTTCAGCAGCCATAAATCACACCTGGTCAATGTAAAAAAACTAATAGAACAAACGAACATCGCGTGCTGCTTGATATCTCGCCTATTCCTGAAAAACTTTTCAATTTTTGCTGCGTTTAGACTCGTTTTTGTAATCGTGACACCCAAAATGGCGCAACCCACGACATGCTTTGAACGAGCATAAAACCACAAAACAATGCCACCGGGGATAACGGCTGTACATTGCTTAAAATTAAAATGAATCCTACGATCACGATTGCAAACTTACCGAGCATTCCTCTATACATGTTCGAAAGAACCTGTCTGGACGCTCGTGCACCTGCTGCTCGAAACGACTGCCATGAAAAATAACAACTTGCCAACCAACAAACACTAGCACCAAGTGCAGCGCTTAAGGCAGCCGTTGAGTCTTTCAAGACCCACGCTATCAGGGCTGAAACTGGAATCATGAATGCTTGTAAGAAGACCAAAGCTTTAGCTAATCGTCGGTCAATCAAGCGACTAGTTCGGCTCATTTTTTTATCCACTCACAGCATTAATGCTTGACAAGTTCAACTGATGATCGTTTTTTATCGCAGGCATTATAGAGTTAGCCCCCTGAACATGCAATCGTTTCCCGACCTTAGTCGTGTTTTTTTGCATGTTTGTCTCGGAATTGTCATATTTCAAATTTGCTTAAAAAACGCATCATTTTCGTGCATTTAATACACAAGCCTTGGTTTGCTTGGCTAATTGCTGCCACGCTTGCACAAAATCATCTGCGCCGCGCATGCTTTCATCGACCTTTTGAAACACAATTGGATTCAATTTCATATACTGTTTTTTACTGGCATGTCCTTCTGCAAGCAGGCACATTTTTGGATTTGGTCGGTGATCGTTCAAATATTTAATTTGTGCGACTGTTGGCGCAATATGCGGATCATTGGTCATCGACCCAGAAAATTCTAAATTTAAGGCACGTTCTAAATATTGATAGGCATCGTGATAAGCCCAATATGGCTGTACTGCAGTTTGAGTCTGAAACTGACTTGCACTTTTGAATAAACTCTGTGCGAAGGCACGTGCGTTGTTCCAGTAAGCATCGCGATGTTCAGGCATTTGCTGAGAACGTAGCGCGGCAATAAAGAAGCCGATACGCACCGCATTGTTTGGGTCTAGCCAGACATGGCTGTCCACCGTATTTTTTAATGCCGCACCACGCTCTGAACGCTGCGGCAAAGTTTTCATAATGCCCGTATCTAATAAAGCAATCGCTTTAGAATTTTGATGTAATACACGTTCTAGCGGTGCTTCATGCGCTTTACCCAACCAAATAATTAAACCCGCATCTTGGATGATTTTTCGATGTGCAGGCGTGAGCGATACATCATGCCCTGTTTGATCTGCCAGTAATAACGTGGGTGTTTCGATATTTTGCGTGACTTTTTGGGCAATCAAATAGATAGGATGGGTAGACACCACCAAAGCCTGCGCCATGCTGACAGTACTGCATAACGCTAAAAGACAGAAACTAAATAAACGAAACATTGCGGCATATCACGAAAAATCGACAAATGTTATAATATAACAAATTTATAAAAATACCTACGTATAATCGAAACTAATAACGCTTCATGCTAAGATTTACTGTCGTTTTTCTTTTAAAGTTCAACTGGGGTGGCTATGAGCTTATGTTCGCACGAGCATCACAATGCATTACATGGCGTTCACGACCATCACAATGTCGATCAACGTCTTGCCGAAGCTGAAAGTTTATGTGCGGCAACAGGTGCTCGTTTAACACCGCTACGTAAAGAAGTGTTGGAACTCATTCTCAAGGCATCTGCACCAATGGGTGCTTATGATTTATTGGCGAAAATTAAAAGTGAGTCTGATCGTCCTGCAGCACCGCCAACGGTGTACCGTACTTTGGATTTTTTACTGGAAAAAGGACTAATTCACCGTTTGACTTCAATCAATGCCTATATTCCTTGCTGTCATCCACGTGAAGGACACCAAGCGGCATTTTTGATCTGTACTGAATGTAAAGTCGTTAAAGAAGCTTCAGCGCAAGGTTTATTAGAGCAATTAGATCAGTTGGCAGCCTCTGACCGCTTTAGCCCGCATCACAGCATTATTGAGATTTCTGGAAAATGTCAGCAGTGCAACAGCAAATAACCACTGCACCGCTCATCGCCTTGCACAATATTCAGGTGCGAATAGATGAGCGCGATATTTTAAAAAATGTCGATTTTGAATTACATGCACGTGAAATTGTCACACTCATTGGCCCCAATGGCGCAGGAAAATCGACTCTAATTAAAGTCTTGCTTGGCATTGTCAAACCAAATGCAGGCAAGCTCGTAAATGCTCGCAAATTGACCTTTTCTTATGTGCCGCAAAAGTTTAATCCTTCACACAGCTTGCCTTTAAGAGTGAAAGATTTACTGGCTTTAGAAAAATGCCCAGACGCAATTAAAGCAGAAATTATCCGCGATACTGGCATTGCCAAACTGCAAGATTCAAAAGTACAACAACTGTCTGGTGGTGAGCGGCAACGGGTGCTATTGGCACGCGCCTTATTACGTCAACCTGATGTTTTGGTACTGGATGAGCCGATGCAAGGACTAGATATTCAGTCCGAAGCTGAACTGTATGACTATGTGCGCAACTTACCGAGCAAATATGGCTGTGCGGTGTTGATGGTGTCGCATGATTTACAATGGGTCATGCAAGGTACGCATCGTGTGGTATGTTTAAATAAACACATTTGCTGTAGCGGTTTGCCCGAAAATGTACAGCAACATCCTGAATACCAAGCTATTTTTGGAACCAATCGAGTGTTTTATCAACATCACCATGAACACTGCGCCCATGGCGATCATGCCGAGCCTTGTCAGCATGATTCACGTCCTCATATTCACCCTGAACCGGAAGCTTAACCCATGATGGATTGGCTACAATTGCTGTTACCTGCATGGATCATGGGCAGTTTATTGGTATTTTTGACCGCCCCACTTGGCTGTTTAATGCTGTGGCGACGCATGTCCTTTTTTGCCGATACGATGGCGCATGGCACTTTATTGGGTGTGGCAATTGCAGGCGCGTTAAGTTTACCTCTGTGGATGGGCGTGACATTCTTGGCATTATTATTGGTGGGTGTTTTGTGGATTTTACATGATCCACGGTTGCCAAATGATGCATTATTGGCGCTCTGCTCTGCAACATTGCTCTGTTCAGGTTTGCTTTTTATTCAGCATATTCCAAGTTTGCGTCCTGAATTGCTGAGCTATTTATTTGGCGATTTACTCACCATTTCATGGGCAGATTTACCCGTATTTGCTTTGGTCATTATTGCAGCCTTAGCGGTACTCTATAAGTTTTGGCAGGCACAAATTCAAATTGCAATTGACCCTGATATTGCGGTCAGTGAAGGCGTGAATGCCCAATGGCAACGCCTGATTTTTATGTTGTTGTTGGCATTATTTACAGTATTGGCTTTACGTGCAGTCGGCTCTTTATTGATGGGTGCATTGTTGGTGATTCCTGCCTTAACCGCACGTTTATTGGCTCACTCGCCTAAACAAATGGTGATTTGGGCGTTTATTGTGGCGCAAATTGCAGTCAGCGTAGGTTTATGGTCAAGTGCAGGCTTAAATATTTCGACAGGTTTAAGCATTGTGATGACTATGGCGATCATTTTTGCAGTAATTTTTAGCGTGCAAAAAGTCAGAAAGATAGCTTAGTTTTTCGTTAATGAATATCTATATTTTTGTATTGCAGCAATGAGCATTACGACCAAAAATGGCAGTATATACGCTATCCACAGTGCTATATCACTATGAATCACTTGCTGTAAAAGACTCAATTGCTGCTGACTTTCTGAAACAGCATTCCAATCTATTGTTTGTAGATAAAACATTGCATGAATGGCAATCAACAACACAGCCGTAATATTAATCAACACCACACTTTGCCACACCGTATGTTTAAAATAAGTTTGCAAGGCGGCAAATACAAAAGAAAAAATCAAATTGATACTCAAATGTGCCATCAAAGCAATTGGCCAAAACACGCGATCTACTGAAAAGTGAATCGCTAATCCAATTGCAATTAAAGTTGAAAAACTCAAAAGCAACATGCTAATCCACCAATGTTGCCAATAACGTGCTCGCGGAATACCTTTTATTTTCAACGTATATCTCAATCTATTTTTTTATAATTACAACATACACTTTTGTTTAATTGAAGGCATTACTGATGCACCAAACTCAACAAAAAAGCAGCGCCTGCAAACAATGCAGCAAAAGTACGATTCATGACTTTTTGCTGCTTCGGTGATCTTAACAAACGTAAAACTTTAGCAGCCAAGCCCGTATAGCCCGCCATAACAATCAAATCAATACTAATCATGGTCAACGCCATAATTGCATATTGCACCCATTGCGGTTTAGATAAATCTAAAAATTGCGGTAAAACTGCCAATAAAAACACAATTGCTTTGGGATTGCTCATATTGACCAGAAAGCCGTACATCACCAATTTTCCAGCAGATTTTCGCGTCAGCTCATGCTGAATTTCAATCGACTGTGCAGGCGCTGCCCATTGCAAATACGCCAGATATAACAAATATGCCACACCAAACCATTTCACAATTAGAAATGCCCAAGGTGTTGTCGCAAATAATACCCCTGCCCCTGCGGCTACAATCGCGATTTGCAATAATAAAGCGAGTTGTAGACCAATCGCATTCCAATACCCATGTCGAAAACCATAATTCAAACCACTCGACATAGATGCTATTGCACCCGCGCCAGGTGAAACACTAATCACCCAACAGGCCAACATAAACGCAATCCAAACTTGATAAGACATATATCGCCGCTTTTCACAAGACAGTGCATTATATGATATTTCACTTAATCTCATGACTAAAAACGTGGAATAAAAATCGGGTTGAGGCTATTAAGCCTACATACAATCAGGCACAATAAAGTCAACTTTATAGAAAACAACAAATTTTCAGGAGCTATACATGACTGCCCAATCTGTAATTTTGCCACTACCTTCAGATCATGCTCGCTTTCTTGTACTTCGTTTAAAAGACTTAAGCATTACTGAGTTAAAAGAAAAATTGGCTGACTTGTTTAGCACACGGGATCGTTTGATTACCCAACATCCACATGCCCAAATTAAAACTGGGGTGGCCTTTGGCCCTGAACTTTGGGCACAACTCTATAGCCAATCTCCTGAAGGTTTTAAACAATTACAGCCGATTCATGGCTCCTTTAATATGCCTGTAGTGCCTGCCGATGTGATTATTCACCTAGCCAGTGCCCGTGCAGATATTTGTTTCGCACTTAGTCAGGCCTTTTTTGATGGTATTCAAGATAAAGTTGAAGTTTTAGATGAACGTGTTTGCTTCCGTTATTTTGATGGACGTGACATGACAGGCTTTATTGATGGTACTGAAAACCCGCAATTCCCTGATGATCGTGCTGAAGTGGCGCTTTTAGGTGAAGATGCAGGTGTGTTTGCCGATGGTGCATTTATTTTTGCGCAGCGTTATTGCCATGATTTAGAAAAATGGAAAAAGCTAAAAGTCGATGCTCAGGAACATGTGATTGGTCGCACCAAACTTGAATCTATTGAATTAGATGATGAGGTTCAACCTGAGAACTCGCACGTGTCGCGTACTGTGGTTGAAGATGATGCAGGTGATGAGATGGAAATTTTGCGTCACTCGCTGCCTTATGGTGATGGTCAGGGCGATCAGGGCTTATTCTTTATTGCCTACACCAAAGATTTGAGCATTATTGATGCCATGTTAGAGCGTATGTTTGGCACGTCTGGCGATGGCATCCATGACCGTTTACTGCACTTTGTGACTGCTCTAGACGGTGCATATTACTTTGCCCCAAGTGAAGAGTTATTAGAAGAAGTGATGGAAGGTTGATCAAAGCTATCATGAAGTTGCTACAAAGCGACTTCATGAGGATTATCCTATACATCAAATAACATCGGACAGCATAATATATGCCTTTACCACTCCATTCTTTTTACTAATATAATCAATACTTAGGAAAAAATTATCTTTGTTTTTTGCAATATGGTTTATTTTGACTCGATCCCCTTGGATGAGATAAGACTTTTTCCGAATAAAATAACGATCAAACAAGAATGCTTTAGGAGAAGTTATCATCAGATTTTGAATCTCTCTTCCTAAGTCATCTTTAAGCACATAAACTTTATAACCATTTAAAAAATAAGTACTTATATTTATGTTTGGAGCCAAAGATTTCCATTCCTCTTGTCTTGAATAGCTTCCAGACTTTAATGTATAGATTCTTTTGTAGCTGATTGCTCCATCTTTGAACCTTTCAATAATCTGATTATTTATAAATTCAGGATCATACAAAGGACTTAAATAAAATTCTTTTGCCTTCAGGGAAGAAATTTCAAATATTCGATACTGCCCACTTGGATTACAGTCTTCAGTATAATTGACCACTACATATTTTTTTAAAGGAATACCAAAATACTCTACTGAAAAAGCATCTTTATCAAAACAATAGTCTTTTTTATTAAATAATAAGAAATTTTCTCCGTTTTCATTATAATAAATACTATTTTTTTCTTTAATCAATATTTCTTCTGCCGATACATAACAAGTAAAAAGCAATAAAAAAAATAGATAAAATTTATTTAAACCCATCTCTTTTCTCAACCTCTTTTAATATTTTTATAAATAATTTTTTTCTTTCAGCCATACCATTATTTCCACCGTTTATTCTCCTACTAACAGATTCAACAACTTTTAAATGATAGTTATCACTATAAGTGCCATTTAAATCTTTATATCCTTTGTGAATTAAACTATCAGCATTTTTAAATACATTAAAAGCCCAGACTGAGCTATCTACAGCATGAAATAAATCATCACAGAGTAATTCCGGATTATTAACCACGTCAATTCCAGAATAGCTTTTATATTTTTTATACGCACTTTTCCAAGTTAGCTGAATTAAGCCTCGCCCTTTGTATTTAGGGCCATCTCCTAAAGATGTGTTTCCTTCAGCCAAAATTTGTTTTCTTCTTCTACATGCTCGGCTTTTTTTTATATCACAAACAGATGGTGGAAAATTTGAAATATCATAATCCTTACCGCTCGCATACTCAATCAATGTATTAAAATGATCACACTCATGATAAATTTGTGCTAAAAAATGACATAACATTAATTTGTCTTTAAGATTATGCTTAATTAGGCTTTTGTTTAACTCTATAACAAATTTTTCAGGTGGAGTATTATGTGTCGATCGCCCTTTCATTACACGATGAGAAAATAGTTTATTAGAGCCATAAACAGCTTTAAAAAAACTTAATGAAACTATCTCCTCAAAATTATACTTGATACTTTTCTCAATACTCGGCCTACCCTCTGCCGTGATACCTTTAACAACCTCCACATCCAAACGCAATTCAACCGCATCTGCACGCATTCTTTTTGCACTATAAGTCACAGGGCTTAAAGCATCCCCATTCGGCTTTAATACTCTAAATTGCAAACGCTGCCCCACCATACTGAACAATGGAGTACTGCCATTTAAAATGGTAATTATCTGTTTTTTACCCGTATCCAACATCAACATTTCAATATCAGTTGGAGTTTCAATTAACTGCTCACCTGTTCTATCTTTTAGTTTTAATTCAGATCGGCTTTTGAAATTACTATATGGTTCATCGAGTTGTATTAAAATCGGCTGCTGTGAGCCATTTTTAGAATTTACCTCACATTTCACGACAAATTGATCATTTGAAGTTAACACCAAAATTTCAATATCACGCTGTGGTGATGACAATACCTCCACGATCCCATTTTCATTGGTATATCGTTCATAAGCATTTTTCCGCCCTCTAGGTCTTGATTGAATAGGAAAATTTGAAACCACTTTCCCAGCACAATCTACCACTTTAAAAGTAGTTGTAACAATTCTAGCTTTGGTTTCACCTAATTCGCTTTGTTTATATTCTTCAATTGTTTTAGGTAACTGAATTTTTATTGGATCTTGTGACGATGAACCTATAGATGAATGAATGACCTTAAAAACAGTAAAATCTTTTTGATTGGGTGGTTTTGCCAGTATTTCTACTGTTCTTTGTGGAGATGCCTGAAATACAAACTGCCCATGAAGATCAGTTTTCTGAAGATTTTCACGTTTTGAACCTTGGTATCTAGACATAACATTTAAGTTGATCACCCGACGCCCTGAACGATCATAAAATTTTGATGTAATTGTGACTAAATTACTCATTAGCCTAAATCCTCTTCTGCATAAACTTCATCTTCTTCTAATTCTGTTTCTTCTTCTATTTCAGCCCATAATTCATCAATATTATTATCTTGTACAGCCGACTGAGTTAAATAGACATAGGATGAATTAAACCCTAACGCAACGAATTCAGTTTTTTCTGATGTATAAAATCTTAATGAACTGACACTCTGATTTGCATCTTGTATATTTTTATTCGTGTTAATGAGCCTTCCATCTTGCTTTCCGACAACAAAAATCTCTTTCTCATCTTCAGTTGCAACATCCCACTGATAATCAATTTGATGACTATATTCAGTCTCAGCTTGAGGCAAACTGTGTTGGACGCTTGCCACCCGTTCCCCACCCTCAAAACAATGCTGCCCCGCCTTACATTCAAATTTCCCACCTGTTGTATTCAACACACCTTTTGAATTAATTTTAATTTGTGAACCGCCTGCTGTTAGCACAATTTCTTTCGGACTGCTGATTTCAATACGCCCCTCAGTTGAAATAATTTGAATCCCTTCCCTAGCAAAAAAATCTACACCATCATCTTGTGCCTGAATTTCGACTTTCCCCTTGGCAGCAAAAGCACGTATACCTTGCTCCGCTGCAAATAAACTGATTTTATCGCGTGCATGTGTAATCACAGATTTTTGGGTAGAAACATTAATACTGCCTGCGGCACTTTGATGAATATGTTGATCTGCAGAAAGGTGTAAATCTTGCTGAGTTGAAACTGCAATTGAGTTGGGCGCACAAAGAATCATAACCGCCTGCTTAAAACTTGCCGCTTTAGTTTGATCTTCTAGTTCAATTTGATTTAAAAATTCTTTGAGATGCTCCAGTGTTTCCAAAGGATCTGTTTGCTGATTTTGTGCCAACTCACTTAAGCCTTTGCTTGCCGCTAAACTGGACTCCAATTGCCTTTTGGCAGGACTCGCATCTAAATGATACGCTTGTGCCTGTGCTTGTGGATGAGTTGAAAGCAGTAAGCCTGCACCTGCACGCACAGCTCCCCACCGATCAGTTCTTAATTCAAAGCCTTCGCCGCGCCCAATTGAATCCTCCTGCCGCATTGGATGGCTCAAATATCCTAAATTCAACTGACTCGCAGCATGACTACTCTGCAATTGCGCACTGAATTGTTTGGTGGTGTCATTGAAGCGAAGTTGGTTAAACCCTGCACCACGTATTTCTTGTGAACGAATCCCGCTCAAGTATTTGGTATCGGGTAGAGTTCCAACTGTATCGAATTGTGTCTGTTGTCGTTCTGCCTCATGTAAACGTCCAACCACAAAAGGACGATCAATATTGCCATCAAAGAAATCCACCACCACAATTTCACCAATACGTGGGTGAAATCTTGCACCATAACCCTCACCTGCCCACGGTGTGAGTACATCCACCCACGCCGAATCGCTCTCATTGTCGTTGGCACCCGCACCACCATCATGCAAGTGGTCATCACTTCGGGTAAATAAAAACCGAACTTTAATACGCCCCCACGCATCTACATGCACGGTTTCATCCTCAGGTCCAACCACTTTAGCGCGCTGTGGATAAGCCACGGGACGATGCAGTAATGGATTAAACTCTGGAACGAGCGCAATATGTCGTCGAATCAAATTCAATTGACAAAATTGTTGAGGATCACCCTCCAACGGTAACTGAAATGTCCACTGACTTTGTTGCAGCAGACTCAAAAAATGCTGTTGTAATTCAGGTGCTAAATTGTTTTGGTTATAAAACTGTTTGGACAGTATTAAAAACTCTCGTTCAGTTTGGGGATGTTGATCAATTTCAGCATGCCCGTGTAATTCAAACCAATACCCCACTTGCGCATCACGTAAATTACTTTGCGCGGAAAAATATTTTGCCTGCAAATCATAATACTGAGCCAATTGTTGTCCCAATTGTTCTAATTGTTCGGTACTTGCAGCTGTCACCTGATCTTGCCCAGTTAAGTCTTGCATCCACGCAGGACTCACGCACCACGCCTGTTCTAAACTTAAAGCTTCACTATTTTGTGTGCTACTTTGTAAGGGCGATGTGAACTGTACTGAATTTTGGTCCTGTGCCAAAAGATCGGGTTGCCAGCGTTGTAACTGTACTTCAGTGGGTTGCAGGTTACGCTGTGCCATCCAAGTGTAAATGCTATCCCGCTGCTCGACTGCACTTGTACGCTGAAATGCCACTCGTCTACGTTTTAAGGGCTGATAATGACTATTCTGCTCAATCAGTCTTAATTTTTGTGTATCCATAGGCGTTAAAAAATGCTCAACCCAAGGTTGTTTTTCATCCACCAACCAATTGATGCCTTCGCTACGCCACAAACGGGTTAAAAACTCATAATCGCTTTCGTTGGATTGTATGATGAGAGGTCGAACTGCATAACGCTGACTGAGACCACTTAAATCTAAACTTAAACTTGCAGCAAATAATGCACTGCGGTCTTGCCATTCTTTAAACAGAATTTCACTCACCTCCACCACAGTTTTATTCATAAATACCCGACTGTTGCGGCGTTTATGCCACAAAGCCGTTGCATCCTGAATCTGCAATTTATAGAGACTGAGCGCGCCATCACTTTGCCCTTGCGCTGCTGCAGTAATAATGCCGCTATGTCGAAATAATTCGCCTTGATCGGTGAGTTGATCTACAGCCACCCGACTGCCAATAAATTGTTTCAACGGCAAATTTGCATGCGGTGAGAGGCATAAGACATCCATCTGCAAACCTTGGTTGATGGCATGCTGACCATAAACGCACTGCAAAAAAACCTGATGATTTAAGGCTGAATTAGAAAACTGGATATGAATTGTGCGGTGTTGAGGGCTTAAGCCAAATTTTTCTAATACAGCAAAGAGTGAACTTTGCATTGTTATTATCGTTGCTATTTTTATAGTGGCGCTATTCTAATCAGCAACTTGGCAATTATCTAGAGCGTAAAATGGATAAAGCGATAAACGGAATTTGCAGTTAAGACCATCTCCATCGCCAATTTTGATAATCCTCAATCCCTCTATTGATGAAAAATCAACAAACATGACACATTGCGTTACTCTGCAGTCAAGACAATCTTCAATCGCTATGCTACAACTGAGTTATGCTGTCAAAAAAGGAGAGGTGAAGAAATTTATTGTTTTTTATCAAAACCTTTTTTTATTTTTATTTCGTCATCTCAGCTTTCTACATAAAAGGGTCATCATTAAGCTTTAGCATAATAAAAGCGTGCAAATGCCTTACATATATAACTGCTATTCGGGAGCGAACATGAATAACAGCCAAAATTATGTCAAACAAATTAAAAATGCTAAACGTGGAGGATATACGCCTACCATCGCCAAAGACATCAACAAACATAAGATTCAAAAAGCCATTCGCCTAATTGAACAATGGAGAACGCTCGCAAATGAACTCAAACCACAAATGCAACTTGATATGGCCTTTACCTTAGAAGAATGTGCACAGGATTTAGATCGCATCTTAAGAAATAAATAATCGCTTTTCACACTTCATTTCAAGTTATTTTCTTCAATGAGCCCACCCGCTGGGCTCATTTCATACAAAACCTTCTATGTGATTTCCTCGTTTGTAACGCGCCAAAATACTGTGTACAAAATCTTCAAAAACTCTATGCCCTGCATTAAACGGTTACTTTTTGGCTTGCGCACACGTAAAAATTCTGTAAAATTCTCTACACAACGCCGGCATAGCTCAGTTGGTAGAGCAACTGACTTGTAATCAGTAGGTCCACAGTTCGAATCCGTGTGCCGGCACCATATTAAACCTCATAAGTTTTTAATTTATGAGGTTTTTTGTTTCTATAAACGTATATTTTTATCTTCCTCATGCTGCTCGAACCTCCAATTTATTTAGGGCTTCGATGTATCTGCAAAACTTCAATTGCAATACAAGATTGTGACTTTTCACTTGTTAAATGTATTTTATGATTTAGAATGCTGTACACATATTTCAGATCGTATTTTTATATTGATGGTCTATTTTGTTGATGTTTCATCCTTATAAACTGACATTTAAAAATATTTTTGTGAATTAAAATAAAAATTTAAAATTATAAGTCTTAGAAAATTGAGTATTAAAACAATGCTTCTCTAAAATTTTCCAGTTTAAGGAAGACCTCATGGCTCAAAGCTTTGCAACGCATCATTCCATGACCAATCATGGTGGAATCATCCTTGCCAACCAAATGCGTGTTTCTCAAATGGGAAATTTATTTTTAGTGGCGGGTGATGGACATTTCTGCCCTCAGTGCCAACGTTGGTCCACGATTATAAAAAGTCACGATCATATTCTTTTTGATGATAAAGCCGTGGCTTATGTCGGAGATCAATTGACGTGTGGCGCAAAAATTTTACCGAAGCAGTTTCATGTGGTGGGTAGGATTTAAAGCTAAGCATGGACAACTAAACACCGAAAAATCCCATCATCTAACAGCTCATTACAATAGATTAAGCTTTTTCCGCACTCACCTGCACATATTTAATCCAGCCATCTGCATAGAGCTTGGCACATAAACGTGCGGTCATGGCAATTTTAAACCAGTCTGCATCTCGCGTTTGAATTTGATGCTTGAGATGCTGATGCACATAATCAGCAAAACCCGCCAAAACCTGTGCCGACAAATCTTCCACCTGAATCTGTTTAAATTCAAACTGTGCCAAGACCGCTCGAAGCTGACTTTCGGACATTAGATCTTTAAAATTGACATCGGCAGATTTTAATAAGGCACGATATTGCAGCTGTTTGAATGCATTTGGTGGCGCTTGTTCTGCCCAAATTAAATAATGAAAGCCCAAACGTCCGTTTGAATTCAAAACTGCATTGACCTGAC
The DNA here is from genome assembly GCF_013418565.1 of Acinetobacter sp. YH12135. Taxonomy (NCBI): domain Bacteria; kingdom Pseudomonadati; phylum Pseudomonadota; class Gammaproteobacteria; order Moraxellales; family Moraxellaceae; genus Acinetobacter; species Acinetobacter sp. YH12135. The sequence continues at coordinate 97,738 of NZ_VPBU01000008.1, read as the reverse complement.
TTAAAAATGAATTCAAATGACTATGATATGCCGCATCAATACAGAACACCACATCAAAACGTGGTTGTGGAAAAAGTGCTTTTAAATTTAAAAATGAAGCAGCGTGAATTTTAATATTTGAATTTAAATGTTGTCGAATCGACTGCACATGATGATCTTGTAGCTCAACAGCTTCAAGTCGTTGTATTTGATAGTGTTCCAACCAATATTTAAGACTGGCACCTTGCCCACAGCCTAAATCCAGTACAACATCTTTTGAATTTAAATGCACTGCTGCGGCCAAATGCGCTGCTAAATTTTGACATGCAGCGGGATAATCAGATCCCACTGCATCTGACCAATAACCTAAATTGCTCCACGGCAGTGCGGAAGTATCTCCCAAATATGCCGCTTGAATGGCATATTTATGTTTTGGAAAATGCTGTCGTATCGCCTGTTGCCATTTCATACTGACTCAGTCTAATTCAAAAAAGAGGGGCTGTTGATAATTCATCTATGTTTGCGACAACGCATATTTTTTAGCTGATATGAGGCATGAGGCAGGAAATTTAGTCATTCTAAATGACTGACTCATAACGCAATAGCAGCAAAAAATATGCTTGTCCTGAAAGGCTGTGGCTAAAACTTTCTCAGATTGCGTTATGAAACTTGGCAATAGTCTCGCTATTCCCTGCGTTTCATGCCTGATCTGCTCAGTTTTAGCCTACAGCACAAACCATTTATGAAATATCAACAGACCCTAAACTTAATAACCTAATTGCGGCGCAACCTCAACTTGTGGTTTTAAATCAATAAACGGTAATGGTGCACCAAAAATTTCTGCAATATGCATAGCGGAAGTCACTGCAGATTCTAAAATTGGTAAACCATCGCACGACCATGAACCGCAGAAGAACACTTTACGATTGTCTTGGTGATGGCGCTGCTGCAACTCTTTGTTTAATGCCACTGTCTTTGAATCCACCACAGCGCGGGTTAAAGTTACCGTTGAAATGATCTTTTTCGGATCAATTGGTGTAACTGGACGCCATGTTTGGAACACTGGCGATTTACCGACCAAAGTTGGTTCGATCGAGTTAAGCCATACCGTAAATTGCTGACGGGTAAATTTACGATCCATCATATAACTTAAAACAGACCAATCTTTGCGTTTTGGTGGCATCACTGTTTGATCGGTGTGAATCACCAAATCACCCTGCTCGAATTTGAATTGTTTAAGTAATTCAATATCTTCTGCAAATTGTTGATTGTCCAAGAAATCTTGAACTTTGGTGGTTGGCGTTGCAATCACCACACGGTCAAATGTTTGCGACTGACCTGCAGAATTTTCAACAACCACACCATCTTCTTGTTGATGAACGCGAGTAATCGCTGCACCGCTTTGAATATTAATGCCTTCAATCAGCTTATCAACCAATGCAGGCGTGCCACCTTGTAAACGCAATAAAGCATCACCATCAGTCAATTGGCGTAAAAATACCAACAATGGTTTTGCAGGCCATTCGCCAATGGTTTTTGGATCACAAGTACAAATGGTGTAAAGCACTGGCATCACTGCGCCATGCCAAAACACTTCTTCAATTTCGTTACGATTGATAAATTCCGCAAGGGTAATGTCTTGGTTTTTAGATTTGAAAAATTTAGCAATGGCTGTTTTTAACTGCAACATGCCTTTCACCAAACGCCAGCCGTATTGTTGTATCCCTTTACGGTTGTTAATGATTGGGAAATTACCAATACGGGTGCGACTTGTGGTCAGCCAAGTTTCGGTACGATCTTCAAATAACCAACTGCACGCCATATAAGTACGTACAGGATAAGTTTTAATACCTAAATGTGTGGCCAAGCTGAGGGTGTTTTTCCACAAATGTGGATTCATGACCCGTAACGGCGCATCAATTAAACCATCTTCAAATTCGATGCTATGACTGTCCATTCCACGACCAGGCAGCGCCTCAAAAATTGTAATGTTATGCCCTGCATCTTTAAGAATTCTTGCGGTAGCCAGTCCAGCCATACCACTACCGATCACTGCGATATCCAAACCGATCATCCATCTTTTTACATACTTTATGAAATTATGAACCATGCCTAAGGAAAATGAGCTATTAAAAACTACCAGATTGTGTACTTTTCACAGATAAACAACACAAAGTAGATTGGCAATATGATTACATTTTTTAACAATCAGGAAGTGCTTAAATAAGCCCTATAATTTATTCATATTATTTTCTAAACACTATAAATAGTGTTCTAAACCATGTAGATAAATTCACCAGTTTTATAATTTTCGTTTTACAAATAAATGTCTAAACGCTATGATACCAAGCACAAAAATGATAACTACATCACAGATAATTATCATAAAGAATATGATCAATCCGCTAAAACTAGAAATTTGACAGCGCCAGAACAACAAAAGCCTCGGTCGGGACATCGACATGAGGCTTTTTTCTTGGCTAAGATTTTTTTAAAGCTTAACCTGCTTGATGTTGAATCGGAATTTCACCAAACTTGCCTTGATTAAAATCTTCAAAAGCTTGAATGATTTCCTGCTTGGTATTCATGACAAATGGACCATAGCCTTGAATGGGTTCATTTAATGGCTTGCCTGTCAGCACTAAAAATTGTGTATCTTGCAGTGCTTCAAGCTGAATTAATACTTCGCCATCTTGAGCAAACAACACCACTGAGTGATCTTGCACAAGTTGACTGCCATTGACTCGCACTTCACCTGCCAACACCACCAATAAAGTATTGTGATCCACAGGCACATGCAGCGCTTGAGTCTGTGCAGCTTTCAGTTGTCCATCCCAAACATTGACAGGGCTAAAGGTGCTGGCAGGCCCAGATTGCTCTGCATATTGACCTGCGATAATACGTAAATGCCCCGCCTGATTTTCAAACTCAATTGTCGGAATATGTTGAGATTCAATGGCTTGATAACGTGGCGTCGTCATTTTGTCTGCAGCAGGCAAATTGACCCAAAGCTGTACCATTTCAAACAACCCGCCTTGTGCTGCATAGTCTTTGGAGTGAAACTCCTCATGCACCACACCAGCACCTGCTGTCATCCACTGCACATCACCTGTTTTAATGGTGCCACCACCGCCTGCCGAGTCTTTATGCGTCACTTCGCCCCGATAGGCAAGTGTCACCGTTTCGAAACCGCGATGTGGATGCGAGCCAACTCCATGTTGTGCCGTTGTCGCATCAAAATGATACGGCGCTGCATAATCCAAGAGTAGAAATGGACTGATCGCCTGCCCTAAACGGTCATAAGAAAATAGATTTTTGACTGGAAAACCATCGCCCACCCAATGCATGTTTTGGTTGCGATATAAACCGATTATTTTTTTCATGTGTTACACCTATTGCTAGGAGAATAGATGTTTTGATCTTAATCGCTCATCACACCACAACCTAGTGCAAATTTGGCATACAGCATTGCAAGAATGGAATAATCTTGTTGAAACTTATACATGGTTAAACAAATCATGAGCATAAAAAATCCAGAAGCGAAGTTCTGGATTTTTAAAATTGAGTAAGATGACTCGATTAGATTTTACCAACCAAATCAATAGATGGTGCTAGGGTTGCATCGCCTTCTTTCCACTTGGCAGGGCAAACTTCGCCAGGATGTGCATGCACATATTGCGCTGCTTTTACTTTACGCAATAACTCTTGCGCGTCACGACCAATACCGCCTGCATTGATTTCTACAATTTGGATTTTACCTTCAGGGTCAATCACGAAAGTACCACGATCTGCTAAACCTTCTGCTTCAATCAGCACTTCAAAGTTTTTAGACAATGTCCAAGTTGGGTCGCCAATCATTGGATACTGAATCTTTTTAATTTCTTCTGAGGTGTCATGCCATGCTTTATGGGTAAAGTGCGTGTCTGTAGATACTGAGTAAATTTCCACACCCATTTTTTGGAATTCAGCATATTGATCGGCTAAATCGGCAAGTTCAGTTGGGCAAACAAAGGTGAAATCTGCAGGGTAGAAAAACACCACTGACCATTTGCCAATAAAGTCTTGCTCAGATACGTCAATAAATTGACCATTGTGGTAAGCGGTTGCGTTAAATGCCTTGACTTGGGTATTGATTAAACTCATGGATAATTCCTCATTTCATTTCAGGGATTGCTTATCTTGTGTAGTTAGAATACGAAAAACCAATGAATCGGTAAAACAGTGTTTTTTTATAAAAATAATCGGATTTACAAATTAACAATCCTATCATAGTTTGAAATTTAATCGAGAAAATAGATATTTGCTGAATATCTGCATAAAAAAACCCTTTGTCGAAACAAAGGGTTTGGATGATAATTTCCATTTTAATCAAATGGTTAGTCTAAAATGGCAAGTCATCATCTAAATCTGCTGGTGCAGTTGCAGGCGCAGCTTGTGGCTTCGGTGCAAAACCACTCGGGTTATTGTTGGCATAGCCGCCACCCTGATTTTGGTTAAAACCGCCTTGATTTTGATTCGCATAACCTGTGGCTGGAGCTTGGTTATTGTTAAAACGTGGTTGTGCAAACCCACCATCTTGCTGGTCAGATTGTCCACGGTTCGAAGAATCGAGCATTTGCATTTGATCACCACGAATTTCAGTAGTGTAACGCTCTTGACCGTTTTGATCGGTCCACTGACGTGTACGCAATGAACCTTCAATATATACCTTAGAACCTTTGCGTAAATATTGCTGTGCAATCTCGCCTAAACGGTTATGTAAAACAATGCGATGCCACTCTGTTTGCTCTTTACGCTCACCTGTGTTTTTGTCTGTCCAGACATCACTGGTTGCGATAGAAAATTGAGTGAGAGAACCCCCATTTGGGAAAGTTTTTGTTTCAGGATCACGACCTAAAGTACCCACTAAGATGACTTTATTTACACCACGCATTAGATGTTTTCTTCCTATTTGTTTCTATTATTTACTTTATAAGAGTTATGCTTAAATGGCTACCTCTTTCCCAAACAAGTGCGTTAATTGTTGTCGCGCAGCATCATCAATATGCTGTTTATCAACCTTTACATACGCCACTTGTTGGTCAGACATCACCACGACCTCTTCAATACCACGAATTGCCAATAACTGAGAAGTCCATTCATCTGTTTCTCGATTCTCAGGCAAGCGCAATACCAAAGATGAAAGATAGCGCGGCTGCGCCAATCCAAAACTAACAAGCAACCAAATTATAGCAATCGCAGTCAAAATACTCCAACCCATTGCGGTGTGGTTGAGCATCAACAACTGCCCACCAATCATCCCACCAAAAAATGCTCCCAAAAACTGACTGCTCGCATTCACACCCATCGCGGTGGCTTTAGATTGAATTGGCGCAGCCTTTGACAACCACGAAGGTAATAAAGCTTCCATAACGTTAAAAGCAATAAAGAATAAGCCCAAACCCAATAAAAGGATGTACTTCGATTCAAACCCAAAAATCAGCACCAACAGACCTAAAATAATACCTGCAATGGCGGTCAGGAAAATGCCACGCATTTTGCGATATTTTTCTGCCAAAACAATGCTTGGAAATGCCACGAACAGACTGACCAACAACAATGGCAAATACACCCAACCATGATGCTGCAAAGGAATATCGGCAAATTGGATTAATTGCGAAGGCACATAAATAAACATGGCAGTCAGCAATAAATGTAGGGTAAATACCGATACATGCAGACGGTTTAAATCGCCCATTTTCAGGACTTGCTTTAACTGAGTGATATAGCCTTGCTGAAAATTACGATGATGACGCGTGACTTTAGGCACCAATAACAACATGAGAATCGCTGCTAGTCCCATCACTGTGGTGACCCAAAATAACCCTGAAATACCAACCCAGCCCGTAAGCCATGGCCCTAAACTAAAGGCCACCACAAAGGACATACCGATACTCACCCCCATCACCGCCATGGCTTTCATGCGGTTTTCTTCGCGGGTCACATCGGCCAGTAATGCCATCACCACGGCAGATACTGCGCCACCACCTGCAATGGCACGACCAATAATCACGCCATAAATGGTGTCAGACATGGCTGCAATTGCACCACCCAAAGCAAACAGTAATAAGCCAAAAACCACCAATGGCTTACGGCTATAACGGTCTGCAATTAAGCTAAACGGAATTTGTAAAATGGCTTGGGTGAGTCCATAAACACCAACGGCAAGACCAATCAGTGCAGGAGTTGAGTATTGATATGACTGCCCTGCTACTGAAAATACAGGAATAATCATGAACAGACCCAACATGCGCAATGCAAAAATACTGCTTAAAGCAAAGGTCGAGCGGCGTTCTAAGGCATTCATCATATCAATCGACTAAAACTAAATAATTTTGAATTTGCAGATATCCTACAACATTCAGCTTAAGGATGCTGATTTTTCCCGATGTTTATTCAACAGACCCTACTTTTTCAATAAAAAAGGGCGCAACGTTGTGCACCCAAATTTATATTTTATACAGTCTTCATCACCGTATTGCTCTGTGATTTCGCGGCAATACAGCAACGGGCATCACCATAGCATTAACCCGCTTTTGCCTGACGTTTTTTAAATTGAATAGATGCAATCACCGCCCAAACAATAAAGGCAACACCAATTAAACCTGTCACCACTTCTGGCACATGCAAGCCTGTACCGCTGGCAATCATAATAAAGGCCAACGCACCAATCGCATAGTGCGCACCGTGTTCAAGGTAAATATAGGCATCCAACGTGCCTTTTTCGACTAAATAAATCGTCATCGAACGCACGAAAATTGCACCAATCGCCAAGCCTAACATGATGATCACCACATCAGAGGTGATTGCAAATGCACCAATGACACCATCAAAACTGAACGAGGCATCTAGCACTTCCAGATATAAAAAGCCCCCAATACCCGCTTTCACCACGCCTGTCGGTACGCCATTTTCGTCATGACGCACAGCATTGCCCTGTTCATCGACCTCTGGTTCACCGCCCAACATGTGACTCAGCACTTGTACGCCAATATAAATCACGATGCCCCAAATACCCGCCATCGTCACCACAAGGCGCTTATCTTCCACCACATTGGCCGCCATGATTAACAAAGTCACTAAGGCCAAAAATACCGACATGGCAGGCACGCTTGCCAGATTGCTCAAACGACGCTCAAACCATCTAAACCAGTGCGTGTCTTTTTCATCATCCAAGAAAAAGTTTAGGAAAACCATCAACAAGAATGCGCCACCAAAAGCAGCAATTTCAGGGTGATGTGCCATCAGTTTAGCCGAATATTGCTTCGGATCATTCAATGCCAGTTGCACCACTTCCATCATGCCCATATCGGCAGTGACCGCCACAATGACCACAGGGAAAATTAAACGCATACCAAAAACTGCAATGATAATCCCCACGGTTAAAAACAGCATTTTCCAGAAATGATCCCAACCGCGCAGCACTGACGCATTCACCACCGCGTTATCAAACGACAACGACACTTCCATAATCGCCAAAATTGCGGTAATGGTTAGTGCGGTAAGCATGGTTTGCACACCTGCTTCTGGGCCATGGGTATAGCCCCAGTATGCAGATAGCGCAAGACACACAATCGAAAATACGATTGAGAAACCAAAATGTTTCATCATGAGAAACGACCTATCACTATATTTTGATCTGAACTTTTCATCTGCCGAATCTGTACCATCAACGCAAAGTACAGTTTTGATTAAGCTTTAACAGATACAAAAATTCTGAAAATTGAATTGCCCGAATTTTAAATCGGACAAAAACTGAGAATGTAAAATTTTATGCTGCAATTATGACGCTTTTTCCTCAACTTCGGCAAAATTCTTCGTATGATTTTTGGTTTCCCGATCAGATACCGTGAAAACCGTGTTTTTCATTCCCAAACTGCTATAGTGAAATGCAACGACATATTAGGAATTTAGGATGCGCTTTTCTCAAGACGCTTGGCAACGTAACCTTGCCCTTTATCACAAGACGCTCGCTTTACCATTTAATCAGGAGTTGGCACAAGGCACCTTAAGTAAAGCTGCTTTTGCACATTATGTGATTCAAGATTCACATTACTTAATTGCCTACGGGCGTGCACTGGCAGTCTGTGCGGCTAAAGCTTTTGATGCAGATGATATTATTCAGTTCGCAGATGCCGCCAAAATCGCAATTGTGGTGGAACGTACCTTACATGACAGCTTTATGCAGGAGTTTGATATTTCCAAACAGGAATTTGAAAGTACTCCGCTGACCCTTGCCTGTCATCACTACACTTCTTATTTAGTCGCAACCGCATGGTCAGAAAGCTATCCTGTGGTATTGGCATCACTACTGCCATGTTTCTGGATTTATGCCGAAGTTGGTAAAGATATCGTCAATAATTCTGCACCGAATAATCCGTATCAGGCATGGGTCGATACCTATTCGGGCGAGGAATTCCACACCGCAGTCAATAATGTGATTCAAACCATAGACCGTGTTGCTGCGCGCTGTGATGCCGATACCCTTGAAAAAATGCACCACGCCTACACCAAAGCTGCAGAACTGGAATGGTTATTCTGGGATAGCGCCTATCATCAACGTCAGTGGCCGGGTTTAGATCAAGCTTAACGGCCGCCCTCACGCACCGTATGGGGATCACTCCATACAGTGCGACAAGCCATGACCGATAAAGCATGAAAAATAACACTTGAACAATTTTCATGCGCTATCATATATAGGTTTTTCATTTGCAAAATATCGAGAAGTTTTTATGAGCCAAAGTCATATCCGTATTCGAGGTGCACGTACCCATAACCTAAAAAACGTGAACCTTGATATTCCACGCGATAAATTTGTGGTAATTACGGGTTTATCTGGTTCAGGAAAATCTTCACTGGCGTTTGATACCCTTTATGCCGAAGGACAGCGTCGTTATGTCGAATCGCTTTCTGCATACGCACGCCAGTTTTTATCGCAAATGGAAAAACCTGAAGTCGACTCGATTGAAGGTCTAAGTCCCGCAATTGCCATTGAACAGAAATCGACCAGCCATAACCCGCGTTCAACCGTGGGTACCATTACCGAAATTTACGACTATTTGCGTTTACTGTATGCACGTGTCGGCACACCTTACTGTCCTAAACATGATTTACCAATGGTGGCGCAAACTGTTTCAGAAATGGTCGATGCTGTAAAAGCACTGGAAGAAGGCACTGCCTTAATGCTACTCGCGCCTGTGATTCGTGAGCGTAAAGGCGAATATGTGCATCTGTTTGAACAGCTACAAAGTCAGGGTTTTGTACGCGCCCGAGTTGATGGCGAAGTCATGGACATTGACCCACCACCAGAACTCGATAAAAAGAAAAAACATACCATTGAAGTGGTGGTAGACCGTTTTAAAGTCCGAGATGATTTGGGCAACCGTATTGCCGAAAGCTTTGAAACTGCACTGCGTTTAGGTGGCGATTTAGCCATTTTATCGTGGATGAATGCGGAACAACCTGATCGTATTTTTTCGGCCAAGCACTCTTGCCCGCAATGTGACCGTGCCGTGGCAGAACTTGAACCGCGCCTGTTCTCATTTAACAACCCTTTTGGCGCTTGTCCAACTTGTGATGGTTTGGGGACACGTAGCCATTTCAGTGCGGAAAAATTGATTCCAAACCCTGAACTGTCGATTAGTCAGGGCGCAATTCGCGGCTGGGACAGACAGCGTCCGTATTATTACAGCATGCTGGAAAAAGTCGCGGCACATTATGAACTCTCACTCGATACGGCATGGAATCAGCTGGACAGCGTGACACAAAAGAAATTCCTGTATGGCACAGGTAAAGACAAAATTGACCTGAGCTATACTGATGAACGTGGACGCCACCATAAACGTGTGATTGCGTTTGAAGGCGTGTTACCGCATTTAGAACGTCGTTACCGTGAAACCGAAAGTAATTATGTACGTGATGATTTGGCGCAGTATTTATCTAATGCTGCCTGTGATGCCTGCGGTGGTTCACGTTTAAATGAAATCTCTCGTAATGTCCGCGTGAAAGACAAAACCATTGCTCAAATTACCCAAATGTCGATTGGCGATGCCGAAGACTACTATCAAGGCTTAAATCTTGAAGGGGCTAAAGGTGAAGTCGCAGATAAAATCTTTAAAGAAATTCGTGAACGTCTGCACTTTTTAGTGTCGGTGGGTTTGAATTATTTAAGTCTGTCACGCTCCGCCGAAACTCTTTCAGGCGGTGAAGCACAACGTATCCGCTTGGCATCTCAAATTGGTGCGGGGCTTATGGGCGTGATGTATGTGCTAGATGAACCTTCAATTGGCTTGCACCAGCGTGACAATGATCGCCTGTTGGAAACCCTGATTCGTTTACGTGACTTGGGTAACACGGTGTTGGTGGTAGAACACGATGAAGATGCGATTCGCGCTGCCGACCATATTATTGATATTGGCCCAGGTGCAGGTGTGCATGGTGGACATATTATTGCCGAAGGCACCTATGCAGAACTGGCCGAACATGCAGACTCCCTAACAGGGCAGTATTTATCGGGCAAATTAAAAATTGAAGTGCCGAAAACGCGCACCCAACCGCCACATCCCGAACAACAAATTAAGCTAATGGGCGCAGCAGGACATAACCTGAAAAAAGTGGATCTCACTTTGCCTTTAGGGGTAATGACTTGTGTCACAGGCGTGTCGGGTTCAGGAAAATCCACCCTAATTAACCGTACTTTGTTGCCTTTGGCTGCAACACAATTAAATGGCGCAACTACATTAACCGCAGAAAAATTCGACTCGATTGATGGTTTGCAATATTTAGATAAAGTGGTGGATATTGACCAAAGCCCGATTGGGCGAACGCCACGCTCGAACCCCGCGACCTATACAGGCTTGTTCACTCCAATTCGTGAGCTGTTTGCGCAAACCCCTGAAGCTAAAGCACGTGGCTATGCAGCAGGACGCTTCTCCTTTAACGTTAAAGGTGGACGCTGCGAAGCTTGTGAGGGTGATGGCATGATTAAAGTTGCCATGCACTTCTTGCCAGATATGTACGTGCCTTGCGATGCCTGTCATGGTAAACGCTATAACCGCGAAACTTTGGAAGTCAGTTATAAAGGTCGCAATATTTCTGATGTTTTGGAAATGACCGTTGAAGATGCCATGCATTTCTTTGATGCCATTCCTGTGATTCATCGTCGGTTGGAAACGTTAAATCAGGTTGGCTTGGGTTATATCCGCCTTGGTCAATCAGCTACAACTTTATCTGGCGGTGAAGCACAGCGCGTAAAACTGGCACGTGAACTGGCCAAACGAGATACAGGCAAAACCCTGTATGTACTGGATGAACCGACCACTGGTTTGCACTTCCATGACATTGCCAAATTGCTCGACATCCTGCATGAGCTACGCAACAAGGGTAATACCATTGTGGTGATTGAACACAACCTAGATGTGATTAAAACTGCAGACTGGATTGTCGATTTAGGCCCTGAAGGTGGTGCAGGCGGTGGACAAATCATTGCCGAAGGCACACCTGAAACTGTCGCAAAATCTAAAATTTCACATACCGCAAAATTCTTAAAACCGATGTTAAAAGGCTAAAATAGATTATTTCAGTTTTTAAGCCCATTCAAGTTTAAATACAGATTCAGCACAAACTTGTGCTGAATCTTTCACTCTAGGCTTTTTATCACTTCGGAAATGCTCGTGGATCAATTACTGTGACTTAGCCACCAGCAACGGCATTGCGCCCACGTGCTTTGGCTCTAAATAAGTGTTTATCGGCTTTTTCCAACAATCTGCTCCATGACGCAGCACCCACCGCCACGCCAGCACTGACCGACACTTGAATATAATCATTCAGTTCTGGAATAAAAATTTCTTGATTCACAATATGGCAGCGCAATTTATCTGCCAAATACAGCGCCTCAGTAAATTCTATTTGCTCAATCAAAACCAAAAACTCATCGCCACCATAACGCACCACCAAGTCTGAGGCACGGACATGCGCTTTGAGAGTATCGGCAATACATTTTAAAGCTTGGTCACCTACCACATGCCCGAAGGTATCGTTAATGTGTTTGAATTTATCCACATCCATAATAATCAGACCAGTTTTGCTCAATTTTTCAGGTCGATGTTCTAAATATTTGATGTATTCCTCAAGCGCCAAACGGTTGGAAACACCAGTTAAGGCATCGGTATTGGCAATATTACGCAGCTGAAATTCTAAAATATCGCGCTGCTCTAGGCGTTGTTTTAATTTTTGAATGGCCTCTAAGAGCGTCACCTTGTCTGGATTTTGCGTCCCTTGAGCTTCATCATCATAAGCTGCCAAGCGTAAAATTTGGCTGCGTGCCTGAATTAAAGGAATAAAGACCTTTGAGCGCGCATAGACCATGGTGAAAATAGCAGCCAATAACGAAATAATTGACGCTACTAGGGTTAAAATGAAAATACGCTGAGCTTGATGATAATCTTTGTGCGCAACCTGCAAACTGTGCGCTAATATAAATGACTGCAAACTGACCACAGTGTTGAATTTATCCACCATTTTTTGGGTGAGTTCAGTGCCTGTCAATGAATAGGGTTGCCCATCAATACTTTGCTGAATCAATTGATTGACGATAGGAATTCCCTCATCCAGAAACTCCTTTTTTAATTGATCATGCAAAATATTATATTCAGGAATTTTATGTGCTTCAGGCAAAATGGTATGGATTAAATCCCACAAATAATAAGCTTGGCGTTGGGTTTGCAAAGAGCTCGCCAAATTGGTTTCAGGAATTTTTTCAGCAAACGTTACCGCGGCAATAATATTGGATGCCACCCTTCCCGCTTGATCACGCAAATCTGAAAGAACAAAAATCACACTATAATAGGTCGATACCGATGAGTCTTTTGCCACTGAATCGAGCATGACGTGTTTCAGCACATGCTGAGAACTGTCCCATGCCGCAAACATTTTTTGAATCGCATGATCCATCTGTTGAGAGCTACGCAAATGCTGTAGAGTTGCTGCATATTCATCGACCGCCTGACGCCCTTGTTCTAAAGCGGTCTTTAATTGATGCGATAAATGATGCGCATGGATAATAAAACCTTCTTTTCTTAAAATATTGATGGTCTTTTCTACTTGTTGATCCACGTCAGCACGGTACGCTTTCAGTTCTTGTAAATTTTGCCGAAATTCAGCTGCTGAACTCGACATGACTTTGTTTGCAGGTGCTCGTTCACGCGAAATACTATTGGTCAGTTCAGCCACTTTGCCTAATACAGAAATTTCAATTAAAGCACGTTTTGTTTTTTGATAACTCTGATAACTATTCACCATCAGAGGAACGCAAATAAAAAGCAATGACACGATAATAATGATCATCGAGATCAACAGTCGCTGACTGATATGCTCTGTGCGCAATTTCATCATCATGCTAAGTTTCACCTACGTCATTATAACTGTGCAAAATCGTGGACTTGATCACTTAATCGGCGAATATATTACATGAGCAATCTTTAAATTACTTACAAAAAAGATAATTAATTCACTTATATTTTAAAGCCGTCTAACTAAGTCATCTCATTCAAGAAAATTTCTAAAAGCATGCCCTGCGCCGACTTACCTAAAACAACAAATACAAAAAATAATGTTTCAGCATGCAGAAAATATTTTACATATGCAACATTTGGGTGCATAATGCACCTCATTAGGGCGAGTTTAGTTTTTCCTCAGCAGTAAACTAAATTTACCCGCAAATTTTGGCGAAAAATCCCAGTTTTTGAAAGAAAACTGGGATTTTTTTATGGGTTTTGATCATATCACACCCTCAAAATGCACCATATCAGTGCAATTTTCGCAAAACCATTTGCGTTTTCACATGCAAAAAAAACCCAACCTTGGGGAAAGTTGGGCAGATAAAAAGCAAACAATTATGGAGAATCAGATCGCACTACTGGATGAACCAAGCTTAGGATTTGATGGTTAAATTATGAGATAAGTCACATAATTTACAAACCCGACTTAAGTAGTAGGACTTCATGGTGGAATTATGAAATAAATCACAGTTTATGTAAAGCCCAGTCAACTAGTCTGATTTATTTTTATACAAATAGTCAAAATTAATGTGATTAAATTCACATTATGCCGACTATTCCACTAAAATTTATTCTGAACAGACCCTATTTTTAGTTTGTTTTTTATCCAAAAATCATGATTTCACCCTAAAACAGGTGAATTTTTCCGTTATTCTTCACTCTCCAAGAATTATTATTACAGATAATTTCAATTAAATTTATCGATTAATCCAATTAATGCTTTGCTTATTATTTCTACTTTTGTTGCAAAAACGAACATATCGACTTGTTATCCATACAGTTTTTAGGTTGACAGCAAAAATTTTATTTGAATATTTTTTAAACAACAAAGTCAATTGGACTTAATTCTTAAATAAAGTCCTTTTAGTTCATTGACTTAATAATTTGTTACACTAAAATGATCAATGTTTCATCCATTTTTAACAAAACTGGTAACTATCATGAAAAAACTCGGTTTAGCCACTGCATTATTATTAGCCATGACCGGTGCTCAAGCGTACCAATTCGAAGTTCAAGGTCAATCTGAATACATCGACAATACAGTAAACGATAAGAATTTCACTGGTGCTATTCAAGGTACTTACTACTTCAAAAATGTTGATGCGACTAAAGGTCCATTGGCTGAAGCTGCGTTCTTAAACCAAGCTTCTAACTTCTCTTTAGCATACAACTATGGTGAATACGATGTAGATGCTGATAAAGCAGATTTCGTATATCATGTTTATGGTGCTAAAGCTGAAGCGTATGTACCAACACAATTGGTTCCTGTTTATGCTAGTGCAGCATATAGCCATACAATTAATGACAGCAAAAATAACCTTAAATTTGATGACCAAGGTGACCGTTATGCCTTAGAACTTGGTGCAGTAGTAGCGCCTAACTTCTTGGTTGCGGTAGGTTATACAAGCGTTGCAGACCAAGATTCTTATGACGCTTTCAATATCCTTGCTAATGGTGTTGCTAAAGCAGCGCTTGAGTCAGACACAATTGATCAAGACCAAGACGCAATCACTGCACGTACAAAATATGTAGGCGCAATTGACGGCACCAATATGGCTGTTGGTTTTGAAGCAGGTCTTGTATATGGTGAAGATACTATGTACAACTTAAAAACTGATCTTTACTTAACACCAGCACTTAGCGTGGGTGCTTCTTATGCAGAAACAAGTGCTAATACTGATGTCGATTCTGCTTGGGGCGCGAACGTAAACTACTTCATCACTCCTGCAGTTGCTGTAGGTGCTAGCTATGTAAATGCGAATGCTGTTGGTGTAGCTCGTGACACTCAAACTGTTGGTGTAAACGCTAAATTCCGTTTCTAATTTCACATTAGATACTGATGTTAAAAAAGACGCTCATCTGAGCGTCTTTTTTAATGCCTGAAATATGTCATGAAAAATTTACACGCTGTTTTACTCAGCTGAATCATCGTGGTGATTATGCGGTAAGTGGCGAATGTATTGCAATGCGATTAAACGTGACACGATCAATGCCAAATACATTACCCCACAGAACATTTGCAACATGGCAATCACCCGTGCTTCAGGACTGATCGGTATAAGATCAGATAAGCCTGTCGCAGACTGCAAACTAAAACTTAAAAACAGTAAATCAAGCCAGCTTTGTAAACCTGCAGCATTTGGATTCTGAAAACTCTGTGGAATCAGAATCTGGCAAATGCTATATAAAAAGGCAAATCCCCAAGCAATTAAAGTAAAGACTGCTGCCGCAGCAAACAACTCATCTTTGGTTAAATAACGGTCATGGAACATATAGCGCAATAAGCCATACGCTGCGCTAAAATAGGCTGCAGCTTCACAAGCATGACTCATCACCAAAATAAGAGGATGCCGCACACCTAGTAAAATAAAGAATGAAAAGAACAAAGCCGCATAAACAAAACTGAGCCCCAAAACACTCAACATTGGCGTTTGTCGAATCACTTTAGCAATGAGCAGCAATACCAATACCCCCACCATCCACGTGATGACTTTATAGGGCATGTTGTGATGTGCAAAGAGTGAGAGCAGCAAAATCAAAAACTGCAAAAACAACAGCCATGCCGAAGGCAAGACCCGAAATCTTTTCCAGACATTGTCTAATATGTACATACATCTACTGCCTATTCTTTTTATATTGCATCCAACATAGCAGCTTATTTACGCATGCAATGCAATCACTCTGTATCAAAATTGCATATCACAATAACCGTATCCATAAATGCTCACCAGCATGCTTGCTCAAGCCAACATACAGGCATAAAAAAAGTCCCATGACTGGGACTTTTTTGAGGTGTTTCAGACCTTAGTGGTCAGATGCACCAGAGATACCGATACCTGTTTGTGAGCGTACGAACTGTGCATCGAATGCTTTACGTTCAGCTTGTGCTTGCGCAGAGTTGTCAGTGATAGAGAACAACCAGCAGCAGAAGAATGAAAGTGGCATTGCAAAGATCGCAGGACCATTGAACGGGTTGATTGGTGTATCAGAAATTTGAAGCGTATCTACCCAAACTGCTTTAGACAATACAATCAAGGTTACTGCTGAAACTAAGCCTGCTACCCCACCAATCACTGCACCACGAGTCGTTAAGCCTTTCCAGAACATAGACAATACAAGTACTGGGAAGTTTGCACATGCCGCTACAGAGAACGCCAAACCAACCATGAACGCAACGTTTTGTTTCTCGAAAAGAATACCCAAGATCATTGCGAAGATTGCTAAACCTAAAGTCGCAATTTTAGACATGCGAAGTTCAGATTCAGGTGTCGTTTGACCTTTCTTGAATACGTTAGCATACAAGTCGTGTGAGATTGCTGAAGCACCAGACAATGTCAAACCAGCAACTACCGCAAGAATTGTTGCGAATGCTACTGCTGAAATGAAGCCCATGAACAAGTCACCGCCAACCGCATCAGACAAGTGCACCGCAGCCATGTTGTTACCACCAACAAGTTCTAACTTGCCAGTTACTGCCATTTTCGCAACATCAAGGAATTGTGGGTTGTTTGATACGTAAAGGATCGCACCAAAACCAATGATGAAGGTTAATAGGTAGAAGTAACCAATGAAACCTGTTGCAACCACTACTGATTTACGTGCTTCTTTCGCGTCTTTTACTGTGAAGAAACGCATCAAGATGTGTGGTAAACCTGCAGTACCGAACATTAACGCAAGACCAAGTGAAATCGCATCAATTGGGTTAGACGCTAATTTACCAGGACCCATAATGTTTGCAGCATCTGCCAAGCTCAAGTCATGTACTTTAGCGAAGACTTGGATCGATTGCTCAAACATGTTAGTGAAGCTGAAGCCCACACCTTTCATTACCATGAAGGCCATGAAAGTTGCACCTGAAAGTAACATCACCGCTTTGATGATCTGTACCCAAGTTGTTGCCAACATACCACCAAACATTACGTAAGCCATCATGAGTAGACCCACGATTACTACTGCAAGGTTGTAGTTCAAACCAAAGAGAAGTTTGATTAACTGACCCGCACCTACCATTTGTGCAATCAGGTAGAATGCAACTACGACAAGCGAACTGAATGCTGCAAGGGTACGTACTGGCTTTTCAGCTAAACGGAACGATACAACGTCAGATAGGTTATATTTACCTAAGTTACGTAAACGCTCAGCAATCAAGAACAATACGATTGGCCAACCGACCATGAAGCCAAGTGAATACAGCAAGCCGTCAAAGCCTGACATAAACACCATTGCGGAAATACCCAGGAACGACGCTGCTGACATATAGTCACCTGCAATCGCGAGACCATTTTGGAAACCTGAAATACCACCACCTGCGGTATAGAAGTCCTTAGTGCTTGTGGTTTGCTTCGCTGCCCATTTAGTAATGAACAAAGTTGCGCCCACGAAAATCAAGAACATAATAATTGCAGGCCAGTTGGTTGGCTGCTGTTCTGCTGCACCTAAATCTGGTCCTGCAAATGCCATACCTGACATTAATACAGTAGACGCAGCCAGTGCTTTCAATGAATTCCATTTCATCTTAGTGCGTTCCTTTCTCATGTGTAATTGCTTCAACTTCACGCATCGCTTCTTCGTTCAATTGGTCAAGTTTGCTATTCGCAATTGATGAATAAACAGCACACAAAATGAAAGATAAAACGATAATGCTCAGACCTAATGGAATACCCCAAGTCGTCACACCGCCAGAAATTGAACTCAATAAGAATTCTTTGTTATAGCCCACTAAAAGCATGAAACCTACGTACACAAACAACATGATTGCTGTTAATGTCCAACTTAGGTTACTTTTTCTGCGAACCATTTCTTTGAATTTTGGGTTTTGTAGAATGCGTTCTACTTGTACCTCATCCATAACCTGCTCCTTCAAGCGCCCTGCCTTAGGCGCAAATTTTTAATTCGAATTATTTCGAACTTAAAATTAACAATGTTGGAGCCGATTTGCAATTTAGACTTTGGTCGCTAAAAAAATGATCAACCTCAGCGCAAAGGCAATGGAATAGGCTATCATAGCCCTATTGTCGATACTTTTAAGGCATCATGAACAGCTGGCTCATTATGGGGGTTTTAGCCCTCTATATCGCATTACTTTTTATCTGTGCTTTCTATGGGGAAAAACACGCCAGTCGTTTAAGCACGCGTGGGCGCATGCTCATGTTCAGCTTAACTTTAGGGGTGTACTGTTCATCATGGACTTTTTATGGTGCAACGGGCGCAGCCGTTCGTGAAGGGATCATTTTTTTACCCATTTATTTAGGGCCATTGCTGTTTGTCGCTGTTGGTTATGATATTTGGCGACGTTTAGGTCGAGTGCGACAACACCACGCCATTTCATCGATTGCTGACTTTGTTGCTGCACGTTACGGTAAAAGCGGGCCATTGGCATCACTGGTCACAATTTTGGCGGTGATTGCAATTATTCCCTATTTGGCTTTGCAATTACGCGCAATTGCGCTGAGTGCCGCAGTGATTTTGGATCAAAGCACCAATGTTGAAAGTACCACCAATGCGGTGTTATTCCTGACAGGTTTATTGGCTATTTTGGCGATGCTGTTTGGTACTCGACAAATTGCCAATACCGAACAACACGGCGGCTTAATGCTTGCGGTTGCCTTTGAGTCCTTTGTCAAACTATTTGCCTTGCTGGCTGTGGCCTTCTTCTTTGTATTTGAAGCGCCTGACAATATTCATCAAATTGCCAATGATGTTTCAATTACCTTCCATGAAGTACAGCTGTTTGGTGTGCCTGAAACCTTTTGGGTGCAAACCTTATTGGCGGCATTAGCGATTATTTGTTTGCCGCGTCAGTTTCACGTTGCTGTGGTCGAACTGCGCGATGAAAAACATATTCGGGGTGCGCGTCGCTGGTTTGCCGTTTATCTGATTTTAACCACCATCGCGATTGTTCCCATTGCCAGTTGGGCCTTGCACGCAGCTCCGCAATATTTAGCCATCCCAGATGTAGCGGTTTTGTCTTTGCCACTCAGTTATAACCAAGACTGGTTGACGCTGTTGGCGTTCTTGGGAGGATTCTCCGCCTCAACAGGCATGCTATTGGTATCTTCAGTAGCACTGTCGATCATGCTGAGTAATGACCTGATCATGCCTGCCTTGTGGCGCATGGGCATTTTCTCACGCCATGACAAGCGCTTGCCTTTGGTACTGAAATTCACCCGACGCATTTGTATTTTAGCGGTGATGCTGCTCGGCTTCCTGTTCTTCAACTTCTTTAACGATATTGATCAACTTTCTGTGTTTGGCTTGTTGGCCTTTAGTGCAGTGGCACAGTTCTCCCCTGCCCTGATTGGGGGGTTATATTGGCGTGGTGGCAGTAAACAGGGCGTTTATGCAGGCTTAATTGTTGGATTTGCGATGTGGGCCTATACCCTGCTACTTCCGACTATTTTACGCAGCCTGCCAAGTCAGTTCAGCGAGTTTACCCGTGAATTTTTATTGCTGGGACCTTTAGGCATCAACTGGTTACGCCCTGAAGCCTTGCTTGGCTTTGAATCTTTTGCCCCGCTCACACATGGGGTGGTTTGGGCGCTCGGTTTAAATATTTTGTTATATGTTTGGGTGTCACGTATTTTCCGCCCAAGTGTGGCAGAACAGATTCAGGCCGAAAGTTTCTTTTATTATGAAACCAAGCCTTTGCCAACTCAGAACATGAGCAACGAGGTCAGCTATTCACATCAGGATGTAGCGCGTTTAAAAGTAGGCGATTTAATCACACTGGCAAAACGCATTACAGGCGAATCTCCAACCCGACAAGCCTTTGAGCAGTTTAGTCAGCAAAATAATGTGGTGCTGAATGAAAATGCCAATGCCAACGGCATGTGGTGGCGTTTTACCGAACAATATTTGGCAGGCACCATTGGTGCAGCATCTGCGCGTACTTTGCTCACCACTGCCATGGTCAATAACGGACTCGCTTTAGGGCAAGTTGCGAATATTCTTGACCAAGCCTCACAATGGCAACGCTTTAACCAAAACCTAATCATGACCATGATTGACCACATGACCCAAGGCGTGAGTGTGGTAGATGAAAATATGTGTTTGGTAGCATGGAATAATCAATATCTCAAACTATTTGATTATCCTAAAGATATTGTCTATGTCGGGTGCCCAATTGCCGATTTGATTCGCTATAACGCAGAACGTGGTGAATGTGGTCCGGGCTCAATTGAAGAACACGTGCGTAAACGTATTCACTGGATGAAAATGGGCAGTGCACACGAGTTTGAACGCATCCGTAAAGATGGTCGTGTAATTCAAATGCGTGGTAATCCAATTGAAGGCGGTGGTTTCGTGACCACCTTTGCCGATATTACCGCTTTCCGTGAAAACGAAGCCGTACTTGAAGCACGGGTACAAGATCGCACACAACAATTGGCCGATGCTTTGGCAGAACAGCAATTGGCACGTGAACAAGCCGACAAAGCCAATATGTCCAAAAGCCGCTTTATTGCCGCTGCCAGTCATGACTTATTACAGCCAATGCATGCAGCGCGCTTATTCAGTACGGCTTTAGAGCAAAGTATTCAGTCCGATGAAGACCGTAAAACCCTGCAACAACTGGATCGTGCCCTGCATGGTGCAGAAAGTATGATCTCGGCCTTGTTGGATATTGCCCGCTTGGAAGGCGGTACGATTCAGCCGAAACGTCAGGCTTATCCACTGCATGACTTACTCAGCGATTTAAGCCTGCAATTTAAATCCATTGCGGCACAACGTGGCATTGAATTCCGTGTGCATGACGTACAGTTCTGGATTGATACCGACCCACAATGGATTCGTCGTATTATTCAAAACTTTGTCAGCAATGCGCTGCGCTATACCGCCAAAGGGCGTGTGGTCGTGGGCGTGTTACGTTCTGCAGAACATCCACAGCATATTCGGATTGGGGTGTGGGATACCGGTCCGGGTATTGCCGAAGAACAACGTATTAAACTGTTTCAGGAATTTGAGCGTTGCGGACATACGTCGCCTTGGGGTGAGCAAGGTCTAGGTCTTGGGTTAGCGATTGTGCAGCGTATGACCAGTTTGCTGAACTACCCTGTGCATGTCTATTCGGAATTGGGCAAAGGCTCGTGCTTTATGATTGAAGTGCCGATTGTAGAAGCACCAAAAGTGGTGGCAGCGCCTGTGCAAGTGGTACCAATGAAAACTAAAGCCTACAAAATTTTATGTCTGGATAATGATGAGACCATTTTGGAAGGCATGGCGACCCTGCTGAGTAAATGGGGCTATCACGTATTTAAAGCCACCGAACCTGAACAAGCAATTGAGTTGATTCAACGTGAGCACATTCAAGTTTGGTTGGTCGATCAGCACTTAAATGACGATAAAATCGGTTTAGATTTTATTCTGGAACATCGTCAAGCCGATGTACCTGTGGCGTTAATTACTGCTGACTCTGATCCAGAATTGCCGCAGCGCTTAAAAGAGCTGAATATTGTATTGCTGAAAAAACCGTTAAAACCAGCATCGCTGCGTTCTTGGTTATCTGGACTGAAAATTTCAGGCAGCTGATAGCAATAAAACTTTGTCTGTCCCGCTTTAAACTGTGCTTGATTCAAGCCATGTTTAAAGTGCAAGGCAGGCAAAGCTATTCAATATCCGTCTTGTGGCGGCTTGAAGCTGTTTTACCAACTGCAACCCTAGACCACTCAAAAAATAACAGATTGCCTGTAAAGTGTCACAGCCATTGGCCTGATGCACAACACCCATTGACCAAAGTTTTCAAAAATGTCGCGTTTTGAGTGCCTGCCCTTCACATTAAATACCATCACCTCACTGGCTATGGCAAAGTCTGACAAGATGGTAAGTGAATATGCTCAATAAATTTTACAATTTTTCTAAGCCCTGAGTTTGTCGTTATTTTTTGCCCTTATCGCCAAAACATTAGACTTTAGTCGTATATGCTTAAAACGCTTCATGCGCGCATAACTGAGTACAAGAAATGATCAATTGGCTGGTGTAGCCTGTATAAATACTGCGATTGATCAACCCTTCTTCTCATTTTAGGAAGTGATGTCATGAATTTAGCTGAATATGAACAGCAGCTTGCCGAACAATCTCAGCAGCTGCATCGTCAATACGGCGTCAATGCGCTCTTACCCGAAATTCAATGGAATCAACTGTTCCCCAATAGCAAACTCAGTTCCACTCATCTTCAAGCTTTGGAAACCATTTACCAAAGTGCTGTGCCCTTAGCCTTGCAGGTTTTTGAAGAGTTAAACTTTGATGTATTTAGTCCTGCAGCGTATAAACCTCAAGGTTTAGGTCTGTTCGAGAAACTTGCAGATCAGGAACAACAATTACTCAGCCTTTTGGAGCAAGAAGCTCAAGGCCTAGATGAACCTACCCGCCAACATATTTGGAGTATATTATTGCGCGGTGGTGCCGTACTGGTCTTTAAAGCATGGTTGGGCAAAGTCAAAACCGATACAGCACAGCTCGACACCTCTCAATTTGATGAGCTGTCCGATTTACTGTTTATTAAAACCCCACCCTTTGAATTGGCAGAACGCTTGAATATTAATGCACATGCCCCTGCCGAACATATTTTTCTGTTATATGGCAATGACGTGTATTTAGACCGTTTTAACAGTCTCGAAACCGCAGCGCTATTTGTCGATTTAGGCGTCTATGATGCGGCTTTTTTAAGTCTAAGAGATGACCGTGTGGCTAAATACTTAATTGGGCAAGGCTATGTCAGCCAGCAACAAATTGATGAATTACAATGTGCTTTAAATCCATTAAATTGTGCCGATTTAAATCTGAAACAGAATTATATTGCCTAGGGTTTGTTGAGCATTGCATTAAAAAACAAGGCGTGCCAATGGCACGCCTTGTTGGTTCGTCTATCTGCCAATTTAGACAGTAAAATCAAATAATGTGCCTTAAAAAGTTACTCGCTTATAGTCACGGTAAGCAGGCTTCCAAAAGTTTGCTTCTATTGCCTCTCGTAATGCCTCATCACTCATGACAGCTGCAACGCCTGCATCCATTGCTGCTTTTGCGACTCTAAATGCAATAAATTTAGACACCTGCTGAATTTCATTTAAATCAGGCAATAAATCTGCATTTGGATCCTGCAACAATGGTGAGCAGTCCGCCAGCGCATTACTGGATGCAATTAACATACTGTCTGTCACACGTGTTGCCCCTGCAGCGATTACCCCTAAGCCAATACCTGGGAAAATATACGAGTTATTGCATTGGGAAATATTATAAAGTTTGCCCTGATAGTTCACTGGCTCAAATGGGCTACCTGTTGCAATTAAGGCCTTGCCTTCAGTCCACTCCAAAATATCGGCAGGAAATGCTTCAACTTGTGAGGTTGGGTTTGACAATGGCAACACAATTGGACGCTCGCAATTGGCAGCCAAGGTTTTAATCACCTCTTCAGTAAATAAACCCGGTTGCCCCGAAACCCCAATCAATACCGTTGGCTTGGCGTTTTGAATGACGTCCAACAGAGAAATCACACCTTCAGGATTGCCCCAATGTGCAACACGGTCAGGACTTTGTGCCAATTTACGTTGGAAATCGAGCAAGTTTGGCTGATTGCTGGTGAATAAGCCAAAACGATCCACCATATACACACGAGCACGTGCTTCAGCATCGCTTAAGCCTTCCACCACCATTTGCGCCACAATTTGCTCGGCAATACCACATCCTGCAGAACCCGCGCCCAAAAAGGCAATGGTTTGATCTTTCAGCTGCTTGCCTGCCGCACGTGATGCAGCAATTAAACTGCCCACAGATACAGCAGCAGTGCCCTGAATATCATCATTAAAACAGCAAATCTGATCACGATATTTATTCAGCAAGGGCATGGCATTTTTCTGAGCAAAATCTTCAAACTGAATCAATGCCTTTGGCCAACGGCGTTTCACCGCATCAATCACCTGATCGACAAATTGATAGTATTCCTCACCACTAATACGTGGCTGATTCCAGCCCATATAGATCGGATCATTCAGTAATTGTGGGTTATTGGTGCCTACATCTAAGGTAATGGGTAAGGTATAGGCAGGACTAATACCGCCACATGCTGTATATAAAGACAGTTTTCCAATTGGAATACCCATGCCGCCAATGCCCTGATCACCCAAGCCTAAAATACGCTCACCATCGGTAATCACAATGACTTTGACATTCTTTTTATTGATGTTTTGTACAATATCATCAATATGGGCACGGTCTGGATAGGAAATAAAAATACCCCGATGACGGCGGTAAATATCGGAAAAACGCTGACATGCCTCGCCTACAGTTGGGGTGTAAATAATAGGCATCATTTCACTCAAATGCTGTTCAATCAGGTGATAAAACAGGGTTTCATTGGTGTCCTGAATGTTGCGCAAATAAATATGCTTGTTGATGGCATCGCTAAAAGCAGAATATTGCTGATACGAACGCTGGCTTTGTTCTTCAATATTTTCAATTGCATGTGGAATTAAGCCATGCAAGTTAAAACGGGTGCGTTCTTCTTCTGAAAATGCAGAACCTTTATTTAATAAAGGCAATTCTAAAAGGCCGTTGCCCGCATAGGGAATATATAAAGGACGTTTCTGCTGCAAATTTGCGGTTGTCATTGTTCATCTCATTCTAATCGGTTGCTGATGGCGCATGGATTGAGATGCACCATCTGACATCTGACTAGCTTAGCCCGAATTGCAGCAAATAGGGCATTTAGAAGTTTGATAACCAAATCTGAATGATTTTTATTTCTGATAGCCCATGTTATATAGGCATCGAACCTAATTTATTTGGGTGGTTGCAGTGGCGTCATATCTACAATTAAGCCAGTGAACTTACGCACCAAAGGCAGCACACATAATACGACTGGAAAAGCAAACGCCCAAGAAATCATCCAGTTATGCAACCACAGGGTAAAAAATCCCTCAATCCAGCCCAAATTTCGGATCATATTAATCAACGAAATGATGCCACTCATCAAACATGATAAAAAGAAAGGCATTACCACCGTGGCCCATTTCATGGGTAATTTGGGTACATTGCCAAAAATCATTGCACGTTGTTTCATGCTCTAGCCTTTTCGCCTCACTGAATGCCGCATACTATGCCATGAATTGCTTGCTTAAAGGATGATTTTTCAGGCAATTTGTTCATGCTTAGCTACAATCTCTGAAATTCGATAAAGCATACAATTGCACTCCCCTAAAGCCCCTGAAATTTGCTATATTTAGCGTTTTTCTGCACATCTATTTTTCGACTAAATATGAATACGGCAATACAAGCAGCGCTCGATCATGCAGTGCAATCCCTTCAAGCTGAAGGTGTACTCCCATCTGACTGGAACAATACGAGTAATTTAACCCGTACCAAAGACCGCAGCCACGGTGATTTCGCATCAAATATTGCCATGATTGCCTCTAAAGCCGCAGGCATGAAGCCACGCGATTTAGCCGAAAAAATTCTTGCTGCTCTGCCTGAAGTTGCAGACATCAGCAAAGCAGAGATTGCAGGTCCTGGTTTTATTAACTTCTTTTTAAATGCCGACCAGCGTTTTAGTGTTTTAGATCAAATTCAAGCACAAAAACAACAATTTGGACGCAGCCAAATCAATGCAGAAAAACGCATTCAGGTCGAGTTCGTTTCTGCTAACCCAACCTCAAGCCTACACGTGGGTCATGGTCGTGGTGCTGCTTATGGTATGACGGTTGCCAATTTACTTGAAGCCACAGGTGCTAAAGTTGACCGTGAATACTATGTCAATGATGCTGGCCGTCAAATGGATATTTTGGCGACTTCAACTTACTTGCGTTATTTGGAACTGGCAGGTCAAACGCTGGTGTTCCCCAAAAATGCGTATCAGGGTGACTACGTTAAAGACATCGCACAAAGCATTTTAAAACAGGATGGTGAACGCCATGTACGCCCTGTTGCAGATGTATATAACAATGTGCCTGAAGATGTGCAATATGCGGCAGAACTCGATGCCGATGGCAACAAAGTGGTCTTGTCGGGCGACAAAGAAAAACACATTGATGGTTTGATTTTCAATTCACAAACGCTCTTGGGTGATGATTACCGCGTGTTCCATCAGGCTGCGCTGAATGCTATTTTGGCCGACATTAAAGATGACTTGGGCGAGTTTGGTGTCACCTTTAACCAATGGTTTAGCGAAGCGTCATTGACTGAAAAAATTGATGAAGCTCTGCAAACACTAGATCAACGTGGTTATCTATACGAACAAGACGGCAATATCTGGTTTAAATCGACCGCATTTGGCGATGAAAAAGACCGTGTGGTGAAACGCCGCAATGGTCAAACCACTTACTTTGCTTCAGACATTGCTTATCACCTGAATAAATTACAACGTGGCTACACAGACCTAATTGATATTTGGGGTTCAGATCACCACGGTTATATTTCACGTGTGAAAGCGGCCATTGATGCACTAGGCTACGACTCGAAAAAATTAACGGTACTGTTAGTGCAGTTCGTGAGCTTATGGCGTGGTGGTGAAATGGTACAAATGTCATCCCGTTCAGGTCAGTACGTGACCTTGCGTGATTTGCGTAAAGAAGTCGGCAACGATGCTGCACGTTTCTATTACGTCATGCGCAAATCTGAACAGCACATTGACTTTGACCTAGATTTGGCCGTTTCACAAAGTAAAGACAATGCGGTCTACTATATTCAATATGCTCATGCACGTATTTGTCGTATGCTCGAAAAAACTGCTGCTACGCAATTGAATTTTAATGCGACAACTGCACGTCAGTTTGCCGCTAAACTTGAGCTAGATGCTGAAACTGAAATTTTAGCCAAACTGGCTGCGTATCCTGAAATTTTAGTACGTGCTGCCAACAGCCACGAACCGCATCAGGTAGGTAACTATTTGAAAGAATTAGCAGCATTGTTCCACGGTTGGTACAATGAGCATAAAGTTCTGAATGATGATGCAGCCTTGACTCAAGCACGCTTATTGCTTTCAGTAAACGTACAACAAGTCTTGCGTAATGGTTTAGAATTATTAGGTGTCTCTGCACCAGAAACAATGTAAAAGCCAAATAAAAGCATAACAAGAGGAAGTCCACGTGTTTGGAAAAACGCAACGCGGTGTATCTGAACGACCGAATAAGCCCAAAAAACCACTAATTCCAACGTGGTTAGGCACACTCGTGGTGATTTTAATCGTGTTGTGTTTTGCTGTAGCCTTAATGCTATGGAAACCGTGGGCACCTGTACAGCCTAAAGGGCAAATCAATTCTGAGCATTATCAGGAAGATACCAACAAAGACTATCGTTTTTATGATTTGCTGCCACAGCAACAGGTTACCCCAATTCCTGAGCAAGCGGTGCCTGAAACACAGCAACAGAATACCGTAGTCATTGTTGAAGCGCCTGCTGCTGTAGAGGCGCCAGCGGCCAGCGAAGCCAATGTTGGTCTGACAGAAATGCCTGCCCCTGTGGTACAAGCCAGCTATATTCTACAAGTGCGTAGCTATACCGACCCAGATGCTGCAGATGCACGTCGTGCCGAAATTATTTTGAATGGTTTATCGGCAGATGTAGTGAAAAGTGTAGAAGGTGGTGAAACTTGGTATCGGGTGATTTCAGGCCCTTATGATTCAGCCGATGCTGCAGTGATTGCTCAGCAAACTTTGCAGCATAGTGGAATTGATTCAATTGTCGTGAAACGCTAAGCCTCATTGTTATCAATCGACCAAAATCAATTAAAAAAAGATGCCTCGGCATCTTTTTTTAGGTCTATAGAACGATGTACTCACAAAAATCATCGCTAGATTTGCATTAACTGCTGCTCACGTTCGCGTGCACGCTGAAATGCAGGACGCTGTTCCACGCGTGCCAAATAAGCCGCAATCTGTGGATAATGATGCCCGGTACGGCTTTGCAATGCTTGGAGCGGGAAACCCATTTGAATATCGGCAAAAGAAAAATCCCCTGCAAAATAATCATGTTTGCCCAAATAATCTTCTAAATAAGCAATATGATCTTTTAAACGAGGCTGAATAAACCCTGCTTTAACACCTGCAGTAATTTTTTGCGCCATTGGTCGAACTAACCATGGCACATGCTGCGGCACATTGGTCATCACCAATTGCATCACTAACAATGGCATTAGCGAGCCTTCGGCATAATGCATCCAGTATTGATATGCTTGCTGTGCTGAAGCCTGCTGCGGTTTAAACTGCCTTTGCGTATCATAATGCTGCTGCAAGTACTCCAAAATGACTGCAGATTCTGCAATGGTCTGCTCTGCATCCGTCAAAATTGGTGCTTTACCCAATGGGTGAATCAGCTTCAATTCATTGGGCGCACTTAAATTGGGCTGACGGTGGTAAAACTTGATTTCATAGTCCAAACCCAGCTCTTCGAGCGCCCACAAAATGCGGAAAGAGCGGGATTGATCAAGGTGGTGTAAAGTAATCATAAACGTCCTATTTTGTTTTTATTACATCTGTTTTTAAGTGATTGTTATATCTTCTGTTTCACGCAACATTATAAAAAGGCATGTCCTGCATGCCTTTTTATAAGAGACGGATTCAACTCTAGGTTTAACCCAATTCAGTACGAATTTCCACACTGCGTAACAAGGTTTTCGTCACAGGTGTTTTTTGACAGATATTCAGTACTTTTTGCTGTAATTCTGCATCTAACGCTGCTTCAGTTTGCACACGGCGTTCAATCCACTCCTGCCCTTCCTGATTGGTAAAGAAGTCCGCCTCGACCTGAATTTTGCCAAAATCCAAACCCTTATGCTGTGCATACATACGCAAGGTAATCATGGTGCAAGCGACCAAACTGCTACATAACAGATCATAAGGTGCAGGACCTGCATCTTGACCACCTAACTTTTCAGGCTCATCTACCTTCCATTGGTGCTGACCACTTTGGATCTGACCTTGCCATGCCGTGTCTAAACTGCGTACCTGTGCTGTGCCAATCTTGGCCATAAGATGCTCCCTATAGATTGATATTCCATCATTTATTTTGATGCACGCATTTTTGCGGGGAAAGTCGGCGCTTCTAAACGTGGTCCATCGTAGTCTGGTATTGTGCCAAAACGAGGATCATGATTGACCCATTGCTCACGTGCAATGCTGAGTTCCTCTTGGGTACGACCGACGAGATTCCACCACAACAAAATTGGCGACTCAAAAGGTAAACCGCCCAATAGCAACAGACGCGCACCCGCATGTAAATCTAGCTGAATTTCGGTTAAGCCCGGTTCAAGCACCAGCATATTTTCATCGTTTAATTCATGCCCATGCACAGTGGCTGTGCCTTCCAGCATCATCAAACCATATTCAAATTTAGGATTCAGCGGCAAACGGGTTGTCGTGCTGGTTTCACTATAAATATCTACCCCTAGCAACTCACTATGTACTAATACTGGTGAAGTGGTATTTAAAAATTCACCAACTAAGATGGTAAATTCCACTCCATCTAGCAAAACCACAGGCAAGTCAGGGTAATGATCAAAACGTGGCGCCATATTGCGCTGATCATCAGGTAAAGCAATCCACAGTTGCGCTGTATGCATGTGTGTTTCGGTGTCGGGAGCAACTTCGGTATGTGAAATACCATAACCCGCGGTCATTAAATTAACCTGTTTGGGACGAATCAATTGCTTAGTACCCAAACTGTCGGTATGCATAATGCTGCCTTCAATCATCCAGGTGAATGTTTGCAAACCAATATGTGGATGCGGCCCGACATCTAAGCCTTCACCTTGTGGAAAATTAACAGGACCTGCGTGATCTAGAAAACACCATGCCCCAATCATGCGTTTATGCCGACTCGGTAAAGCACGTTTAATTAAAGTTCCCTGCCCAATTTCAGCACTACGCAGTGGAAATTCCTGTATAAATTGCTTGACGTACTTATCACAATCGTCTGAATTGGAAAGCTCGGTATAATTGCTGTTGCTCATCCTATACCTCTTATATTTCTGTAAATTCCTTGACTATTAAATATAGTAAATCACTAACGAAGAGCAAGATGAAATTTGTTGTTCTGATTTTTATGGTTCAAACTTGAACTACACCTTAAAATATATGGCATAATTTTGACCAAAATTTAAAAAAAATAGAGAAAATACCCAAATTTAGGGAGGTTATTTTTTCTGCATTTTGCGCATAATCCTCACTATAAGTTGTCAATTTGAGTAAATATCGCTATGTCTGTAAAAGCTCGAATGGGGGAACAGACCCGTTCGAAGATTTTAAGCAATCAGGAAGCCTCAGAAAAACTTTTAAAAACAACTGAGTGTGATCTTGAAAACCGACAAGCAATTGAAAAAGCATTGCAGCACCCTGCTGCGCAACTCCCGCCGCAATTTGAAACACATTTTTATCAACACCAGAATTTACATCAGCGTCGTTATTTACGCCAAGTCAATTACATTGGGCAAATGACGTTCCTGCTGTATTTCTTTATCGATTATTTCATCATTCCAGATGTCACTACACTCTCGGCCACACTCCGTCTCAGTGCTGTTGTATTGGCGCTGATTGGCAATTATTTCTGCTTTAAATTGATCAAAGATATTCGCCTGCTAGATTTAATTTTACCGGTCAGCGCCACACTGTGCTGCGGTATTTGGTTCTATATCCTGTCGCAATCACAAAGCCCTTGGATTTCCACTTATGTGTATGCCTCGGTCATTTTTGTGCTCATGGCGAACCTATGTATTCAAGTGCGTTTCCGCCCTGCGGTCTACAATTCATTGGTCATGAGCGTACTCATGCTTTTGGGGGTGATTTCCCTCACCAATTTGCAGGATGCCTTAGTTTTTATGGTGGTGTATATCCCTGTATGTTTGTTGAGTTTGTATATCAGTTGGATCAACACCCTAAATGCCCGCCATCACTTTTTACGCAGTTTGCTGGATGACTGGAATTTTCATACCTTGCAAGCCTTGGCACACACCGATGAACTGACCCAACTCAATAACCGACGTCAGTTTGTACACATGGCAGAACACAAAATTCATGCATGGCCTAAATCTGAATCGGTCTGCTTACTAATGTTTGATGTCGACTTTTTTAAACAAATTAACGATACCTATGGGCACGATATTGGAGATCGGGTCTTACAAAATATTGCAGACATTGCTCGTAAAGAAATGCGCCGCAAGGATATTTTGGCACGCTTTGGCGGTGAAGAGTTTATCGCTCTGCTTAGTGAAACCAGCTTAGATGAAGCACTGATGATTTCAGAACGCTTAAGACAAAAAATTGCTCAGCATGAAATGTGCATTGATAAAAAATGTTTTAATTTCACTGTCTCCATTGGAGTATCCAGTTTAAAACCACAACAAACCGACTTACAGACCCTAATTAAAGAAGCCGATTTGGCCTTATACCAAGCCAAACAACGTGGACGAAATTGTGTCATCAGTTTTGATGTGGGGATGCCTGAGCCCCCTAAATCTACGGTAAAAAAAGAAATTAAATCTTGGATTGTTTAGCAGGCATAAAAAAGAGCACATGGAGTGCTCTTTTTTTATGTGCAAGAGGAAAGCTAGGCCGCAAGCATCTTGCACCCATTTTAAAAGCCGTGCTTTAAAATGGGCTCATGTCGTAAAACTGGCAAGCAGCAGTGCTGCTTGAAACCCCGACTGCCGCGCACATAGCGCTTGGCGTAATTCAGGCACGAAGCAGTGCTTCGCGAAATCCCTGAATTACTCCCATTCAATGGTTGCAGGTGGTTTAGATGATACGTCATAAACCACACGTGAAACCTCTGCAATTTCATTCATGATGCGCGTTGAAATACGGTCAACCAAATCATACGGCAAGTGTGCGAAACGTGCAGTCATAAAGTCCACTGTTTCTACGGCACGTAGTGCGATTACCCATGCATAACGACGGCCATCGCCGACGACACCAACAGATTTCACAGGCTGGAATACCGCAAACGCTTGTGCTGTTTTGTCATACCAACCACTTGCACGCAGTTCCTGCATGAAAATGTCATCGGCTAAACGTAAAATGTCTGCATATTCTTTTTTCACTTCACCCAAAATACGCACGCCCAAACCTGGACCTGGGAATGGATGGCGGTAAATCATGCTGTGTGGCAAGCCTAAAGTGGTGCCAAGTTTACGAACTTCATCTTTAAACAAGTCACGTAATGGTTCAACCAATTCAAAAGCTAAATCTTCTGGTAAACCACCCACGTTGTGGTGTGATTTAATCACATGCGCTTTGCCTTGTTTGCTGGCTGCAGATTCAATCACGTCTGGGTAAATCGTACCTTGTGCCAAGAATTTCACGCCATCTAATTTACGCGCTTCTTCGGCAAAGACTTCAATAAATTCACGACCAATGATTTTACGTTTTTTCTCAGGATCAACTTCACCTGCCAACGCGCTCAAGAAGCGTTGTTCTGCATCGGCACGAATCACGCGAATACCCATGTTTTCTGCAAACATTTGCATTACTTGATCGCCTTCGTTCAAGCGTAATAAGCCGTTGTCAACAAATACACACGTTAATTGATCGCCAATGGCTTTATGCAACAATGCCGCAACCACAGAAGAATCCACACCGCCCGACAAACCAAGCAATACTTTTTCATCGCCAATTTGCTGACGTAATTGCTCTACGCGCAGGTCGATGATGTGTTCTGGTGTCCATAAACCGCGACATCCACAAATTTGATGTACGAAGTTAGACAGTAATTCTGCACCTTTAGCCGTGTGCGTTACTTCTGGGTGGAATTGAATACCATAGAAACGGCGTGTTTCATCAGAAATCATCGCCACAGGGCAGCTTGGTGTGCTAGCCGTAATTTGGAAGCCTTCTGGAATGCGTGCCACTTTATCGCCATGGCTCATCCAAACGTGCAATTGGTTTTCACGGTCTTGCAAGTTACCAATCAGTTTGTCACGTACCAAAATATCGACTTCGGCATAACCGAATTCATGTACTGAACCCGCTTCAACTTTACCGCCCAGTTGTTCTGACATGGTTTGTAAACCATAGCAGATACCCAGTACAGGTACGCCTAAGTTAAATACAATTTCAGGTGCGCGTGGACTACCCGCTTGGTGAACACTTTCAGGTCCACCCGATAAGATAATACCGTTTGGATTAAATGCACGAATGTCTTCTTCCGACATATCGTAGGCATACATTTCAGAATATACGCCCGCTTCACGAACACGACGTGCGATCAGCTGGCTATATTGCGAACCGAAATCCAGAATCAGGATACGATCTTCAGTAATTTGAGTATTGGTAGTCATGACAAACAACTATAGAAAGGCAAACGAATTAAGCGCGCTATTCTAGCATTTTTCCACGCCTTGCGCACACTATTCAGACAATCCTAAAAATGGCTATTTTTCTTCGTGATATTGCAGTGACCACATACTCTAAGTTTTAAAAGACTATGCATTTTCTATGGCATAAAAAAAGCAACCTTCTTGAAGATTGCTTAAATTGTTGAGCTGATGTGGAAATCAATGACTTACTTTTTTGCTTCCAAAAGATGGTCTAGACTTATTTTGCCTGCACCGTAAAGCATAATGTAGAAGAAACCGCCAGCCAAACCAATATTTTTCATAAAATTCAGCGCATCTTCTGGTGCAGCATGGAATAAAAATGCAGTTAAAAGACTAAAAACACCTAAACCCAAACCCACGACACGTGCTTGTAAACCGAATAAAATTGCCAAACCACCACCAAGTTCTAGCAAAATCACCAAAGGTAGCAATGAACCTGAAACACCCATAGCTTGCATATAGCCCACTGTTGCATCATAGCCTGCAATTTTTCCCCAACCAGATACAATAAATAAATACGCTAAAAAAGCACGTGCAAATAAACTTACAATGGCTTGCACACTTGCTTTTTCGACCACACTTTTTAACACAACATTTGGATTAAACATCAGATCACCTATATTTTTGATTCATTCTTGAAGACAAATACATCTTAGTTTTTTCAAAATTCAGGATAAATACGCATTTAAAAGACATGTTGTTGCATCTATGCAACGAAAAAGAACCGATGTGGCTGGTCTAGCATCCCTAAAATCACTGTGAAAATTATTTACCTTTTCATACTGACTTTCCGCCTGTGGACTGCTAGGATTTGAGCACACTTTCGCTTGTTTTTTCCCATGGAACTGATTGATTTTATATTACACGTCGATGAACATTTGCTCGAATTCATCACCCAATATGGGGTATGGATTTACGCTATTTTATTCCTGATTATTTTTGTAGAAACGGGCTTGGTGGTCATGCCGTTTTTACCTGGCGATAGTTTACTGTTCGCGGCAGGCGCATTGGCTGCATCGACAGGAGTGATGGATCCGTGGATTTTGGGTATTTTATTGTTTACTGCTGCGGTACTCGGTGACACCCTGAATTACCACATTGGTAAATATATTGGTCCACGAGTTTTTGAACTGGAATCACGTTTTATCAATAAAAAACATTTGATCGAAACCCAGAAGTTTTTTGAGCGACACGGCGGAAAAACCATTATTTTTGCGCGTTTTGTGCCTTTTGCGCGTACCTTTGCGCCCTTCGTGGCGGGTGCAGGCAGCATGAATTATAAATACTTCCTGACCTATAACGTGATTGGCGCTT
This sequence comes from Acinetobacter sp. YH12135, assembly GCF_013418565.1. Classification (NCBI taxonomy): domain Bacteria; kingdom Pseudomonadati; phylum Pseudomonadota; class Gammaproteobacteria; order Moraxellales; family Moraxellaceae; genus Acinetobacter; species Acinetobacter sp. YH12135. The sequence goes on along the minus strand of NZ_VPBU01000008.1, from coordinate 62,557 downwards.
TTTGCTGGATCGCGTCGTTTATTACACTCGGTTATTTGTTTGGCAATATGCCAATAGTGAAAGACAATTTCACCCATTTAATTTTCGGCATTATTATTTTAAGTGTCTTGCCTGGAGTGATTGGTTTTATTCGCCAAAAACTCAAGAAAAAACCTGCTTAAGTTGTGTAATTCTTTGGGCATGCCTGTTACAGCGCTGCCCTCATACATTCAAAACAGGTGAGATGATTGCTCAACTCACCAAAAGTCTCTAAATCTTTAGAAAAAACGTGCCACCACAGGCAGCATACACACCACCAACAGCAAAGCCGAGCCTTTATATAACAGATCTGCCGTCACTTTATTGGTTTCTCGCGCCAAAACTGCTCGCCCAAAAGACATCCAAAATAACGCTGTTGGCAATAAAATCAGACCAAATAAGACATAGACCATAGCAAAGTTGGTCGGGTTATCCCACGTTTCTGTAGGAAAAATACCTGCAGCAAATAACAAGGCTTTTGGGTTTTTAAAAGTCGAAAAAAATAATTGTGCAGGGCGAATGGCAGAGTGTTTTTGACAATGTTGCTCTAAATGTGACTGCTTCCATAAATGAAAAGCCATCCAAAACACATAGCCTGCGCTTAAAACATGCAGTATATCAATTAAATAAGGCCAAATTGGCGCACTCAAATGAATGAATAACGCCCACAGACTAATGGCATACATATAACCAAAAAACTCTGCGGGAATCAGCAGACTGGTTTTGGCAATGCCTTGTTGGTGGGCTGAGCTTGCCAATAGCGCATTGGTCGGGCCAGGAATCATCAAGACCGCAATCATTGCTAGGACAAAGAGCCAACTTTCAATCATAAACACCAGAGCATGCAAATCAAAAATAGGAGCACACCTTATATGAAAGCCATTGAAAATGACAAGTTTTTCTATCTGGCAGGACTGACCCAAGGGTGTAAATAGAACAGAAAATAAAATTAAGTTTTTGTTTTTAAAATATTAGATTGAGATCAACCTTGAATTATCTTGCTACATTTTTTAAGCAATGGTGCTGCACAAATGGCAGCACCATAGACAAAATATTCGCAAATCCTAAAATTTAAGATGTTACAGGTTTGGGCTTAACAATAATCGGGCAAGCTTTAAATTTTGCTGCTTGTACAATGGCTTCTTGCTCACCTAAAAGACGTGCCAATTCTGTTCTTTTGGTATTGGATGACTGTCCCATATTGACAGAAACACTCGGTGCAACGCCCCAACCGCCACGGCTGCCCCAACCACCGCCTAAACCGATACCAACACCAACACCTGTACGTTTCGGTGCTTCAACACCGCTTTCAATATATTGCTGAATACGGTTATATTCGCTTTGTAATTGTTGGCAATTCAAAGCCTGATAATGTGTAGGCGACACATAGCTAGGTTTCACTGTGGTCGCACAAGCCCCTAGCAATAAACTACTTGCCGCGACAAGACCAATTGCAAATGTTTTCATGTCTACCTCTGTATCACGCTTGCTCAATTTCATTGAACAATGATTGATAGGCCTGCGTCAATTTATGATCTGTTGCCAAATGAATTAATGGCAAATTTTTATGATGTGATTCTTTCATCAACACCGAAGGCGGTAACACACTATTCAAAACAGGCAAACCTTCATCTTTGAGTTGCTGCACCACTTCACGCGGTAACTTGGCCTGTGCCTGATATTGATTCACCACAATGCCTTCAATTTGCAAGTTTGCATTATGGTCATCCTGAGTTTCCAACACATTTTCAATCAGGCTTTGCAAAGCGCGTTTAGAAAAGACATCGCAGTCAAATGGAATGAGTACCCGATCTGCAGCAATTAATGCCGATAAGGTAAAAAAGTTAAATGCAGGCGGGGTATCAATAAACACGCGGTCATATTGATCGGACAATTGTTGCAAGGCATCGCGCAGCTTATAAATTTTATGTTTCGATTCAAGTGCATGTGCCAAGCCGCCCAATTGCGGACTCGCAGGAATCACATCCAAATTTTTAAATGGCGATTGATGCACATAAGCTTCTAAACCTTTGCTGCGGTTTTTTAAAATTGAGCCCAAAGCATTGCCCAGTAAACCTTTGGATTGGTTTGCACCCAACACTTCTTCAAAATAATTTTCGATGTTGGGCTCAAGCGCAGGCTTGTCGGCAGAATAAGTAGCATCATCACCCAACAAATATTGGCTGGAGTTGGCTTGCGGGTCGAGGTCAATCACCAATGTTTTTAAACCCTGATGCGCACTGATTGCAGCCAAATTGACGGTAATACTGGATTTTCCAACACCACCTTTCTGATTAAACACCACACGTGTGCGCATTGCCGCCCCTCTTTTCAATTTTTGTTGTGACATCACTTCAGTTTAACTGAGCTGTAAATATTCTTGCCGAATTATGTCTAACAATTCACCAGTGCTCAAATATGCAGCCAATCTTTTGCCAATATTTACATACATTCAATGCTCGTGAGTTCACACCCACGAGCAACATCCACAATAAGATCTGCTGACTTAGCCAAAGCTTGGCTTTAACATCACCAAACCTAAAATGGCAAAAAATGCGACTAAGGCTAAGCCCCAACCAACACGGCGTTGAATCAACAAAATACTGTCATCTTTTTTATACGCTTTGATTAAAGATGACAGCATCACCAAAAATAAAATAATTTTGGCATAAAACCATGTTTCGACTTGAAAGTCTTTTAAAAACAAAGCAATGACACCTGTCACTACAATCAACGTCAGTGCTGAATGTTGCAATGCCACAAAGACTGTCCACGCTTTAGGATTAGGCGAGTTATTTTGTGTGCCCTTAAACAAAGTCATGGCACGTACAAACAGCACCAATAATAATAAAGCCGCCGCAGCAACGTGAATGGTATTCAGCATTCCTAAATTTTCCATTTATTTCATTCCATTACGATGTTTTTGGTGCGTGGGCGCATTCTGGACTGCTGGTGTCTTGTCCCTGCCATTCAGATGCAACAAAGGCATGAATTGCCAATGCATGAATTTTATTTGGGGCGAGTAAGTCACCTACAGCAGCATAAATTTTTTGATGGCGTTGTACAGCGCGTAGCCCCTGAAAATCTTCACTCACCATCACCACTTTAAAATGCGACTCTTTACCCGGGAAATAACCGCCATGTCCTGCAGATTCGTTCACCACCTCTAAATGGCTTGGATTGAAAACGGCTAAGCGTTGTAGCAACTGTTGTTCTAAGCTCATGCTTGTATTTCCCCGAATGGTTTTAAAAGCTCTCTGAAGTATAACGTGTTCTGTGTGATTCGCAGCATCTTGCCGTGAGGATTCTTCGATTTACGATTCGCACCACTTTTCGTTATGAAATTTAGGCTGATGACTGCTGTTTTTTCTAAAAATGTTGTTTATTTATTCAGTCAGTACAACGATATGCAAAAAATGATTGACCCTATTTTTGCATCATGTATTATACACCGCATGCGGGAATAGCTCAGTTGGTAGAGCACAACCTTGCCAAGGTTGGGGTCGCGAGTTCGAGTCTCGTTTCCCGCTCCAGATTCTAAAAGCCTCAGTTGAATGACTGGGGCTTTTTTATTGTTGTTTTATTCAATATTTTACTTCATAAGAAATTTTTATACTTAAAAAAGTAAGTTTACAAAAGTGCTCTTTCAAAACTGTGAACAAAAAACCATGTAGATGATGCTCCAGAGTATCAATCATACAAAATAAAAAAAACTCCAAAACAAAAGATAGTATTAGCTACTACTAAGTGGCTTATGTTAAACAAGATCAGCTTGCCTAGATCCTAAATATTGATGCCGCGGAGCCTGTTAATAATTTCTGTCATTGCTTCTTAATAAAAAAGCAACTAATATGCTTCTTATACCACCAAAAAGCAATAAATATGTCTACACTAAATAAGTCTTTACTACAGCAAGTCAAAAAAAGACGAACCCTATTGGGTTTAAAGCAAGTTGATATGCAATCACGTACAGGCATTTCAAGACAGCAGTACCAAAAACTGGAAAGTCAAGGCAATCCTCGATTAGATACCTTAGAAATTATTGCGGCAGGACTAAATGCTCAACTGATGCTCATCCCAGATGATAAGGTTCATTTGATTAGACAATTATTGAATGATGAAATTAAAGTCACTATTGAAGATCAAGATGACTTAATGTCTAACCCATGGAAAGGTCTTCTCGGAGGAGAGGAACCATGAATACTGTTGCAGTCCTGAAATTAACATTACATCACGTTGTCGTTGGATACTTGGCAGGATTTCAGAGCGGAAAAAATATTCTGGTTTTCACAGATTCTTTTCACTTGGATCAGCAACGTCCGACCTTGAGCCTGCTGACTTCCCCTTTATATCCTCAAGCGGATAAGATTTTAGAAAAGACCTATGTTACACATCAGCGCTTACACCCCTTGCTATCAAATCTGCTACCAGAAGGTGCATTACGCGAACTCATAGCACAAAGCCTCAAAATACATATAGACAATGAATTTCAGTTATTGGCAGCTTTAGGTCATGACTTACCTGGGGCACTGATTGCAACCCCAGTAGATCCAGAAGAAATCCCAGATGGAATAAAATTTAAGCTTCAGATCTCGAATCCAGATCAGATATTAAAACAAGAGATTCGGACAAATAATAAGTTTTCCTTGGCTGGCGTCCAAATGAAGTTTTCCATGAAAGCCAAAGATGGGCGTTTTACATTAGCACAGGCAACGGAATCCAGCCTACTCGGTGATTGGATTGTCAAAACTCCTTCTACCAGACATGCTTTTGTTCCGCTGAATGAATACTCTATGATGATCCTTGCCAAAATGGTCGGAATAGATATCCCAGAGATTCGTTTGGTAGATATGGCACTCTTACAAGACCTTCCACCATTAAATCTACCCCAAGAGCAATATGCTTTTGCAATTAAGAGATTCGATAGGCAGAGTACTGCTAATACTACAGAGCTTATTCATATTGAAGATTTTGCTCAGATCTTTGGTTCATATCCACACCAGAAATACAGCACCACAAATTATGAGCAGATCGGTAAGATCATTTATCACTATTCAGATAACAAAATTTTTGATATTCAGCAATTTGCCAGCCGTTTACTCGTCAATATTTTACTCGCCAATGGAGATGCACACTTAAAGAACTGGAGTATGATTTATCACGATAAAACAACGCCAAGATTATCCCCTGCATACGATATATTGATGACAAGTGTATATATTGAAAATGAGCGTCATTTCGCCTTAAATCTTGCCAAAAATAAAGATTGGTATTTAGCTGAGATGAAACACTTTGAACAATGGGCTGAAAAAGTCGGTGTTCCATGGCGTGTTATTGAAAAACAACTTCACGCGATCATGGACAAAGCACGGTCGGTATGGCCAGTGCTATTACTAGACTTACCTATGATTTCTGTTCATAAAGAAAAATTAAGAGAACATTGGAAAAAATTGCATCCGGACTTTCAGATACTTACAGATGATTAGGGTAATCTGAAACCAAACTAAAATTTCTCAAACAAGTTCATCACGTCATTTTCCGTCAGTTTCGCTTCGCCTTCATGATCTGTACTTAGAATAGAGTGTGCCAGTTCTGCTTTATTTTGCTGTAAGGCAAGAATTTTTTCTTCTATGCTTTTATTAGTAATCAGCTTATAGACAAATACCGGCTTGTCCTGTCCAATCCGCCATGCACGATCTGAAGCTTGATCTTCAGCAGCAGGGTTCCACCATGGATCATAGTGAATGACCGTATCTGCGGCAGTTAGATTCAAACCGACCCCTCCTGCTTTCAGACTGATTAAAAATACCGGCACTTGTCCAGACTGAAACGCTGTAATGACTTTATCTCGCTTTTTGGTCTTTCCAGTCAGCTTCACATAGCCAATTTCTGCGTGATGGAACTGTTGTTCAATCAGTTCCAACATTGAGGTAAACTGAGAGAAGATAAGAATTTTTCGCCCCTCTTCCACCATTGGAACGACCATATCCATCAACTGTTCAAGTTTGGCAGAATGCGCCTGCCCAATTTTCACTGAATCCAGCTTTAGTAAGCTAGGATGGCAGCACACCTGACGTAGCTTCAGTAAGGCATCTAAAATTTGAATTTGACTACGTTTAAAGCCTTTTTCTGCCACAATTTTCTGAATGCTTGCCTGCATCGTGGCACGAACAGCCTCATATAACTTGGATTGCTGGTCATTCATATCAATATTGACTTCAATCGTGGTTTTTTCTGGCAACTCTTTGGCTACGTCAGTTTTCAAGCGACGTAAAATGAAGGGCTTAATCCGGTTGACCAACTTTTGTCTTAACTGCTCATCACCGCGCTTTTCAATCGGATGACGGTACTTTTTATTAAAAATTTCTTGTGAATATAAAAATCCTGGCATCAGGAAATAAAATAGTGCCCACAGCTCACCCAAATGATTTTCCATAGGTGTACCGGTTAGACATAGACGATGTCGCGCTGTTAATTGCCGTACTACCTGTGCAGCTTTGGCGCGCGGATTTTTGATATTCTGCGCCTCATCCAAAATGAGTTGATGATATTCATATTGCTTTAGTTGCTCTTCATCTCTCGCCAGAAGCGGATAGGTGGTTAACACAATATCATAGTGCGGAATCTGCTCAAAATACTGATGGCGATCGGGCCCCTGTAGCAGCAATACCTTGAGCTCTGGGGTAAATTTCTCCGCTTCTTTGAACCAGTTATGCATCAGCGATGTGGGTGCAACAATTAAGGCGGGACTATCCTGCAAATATCCAGCCTGCTTTTCCATGAGTAAATGGGCTAAAGTTTGTGCTGTTTTCCCCAAGCCCATATCATCTGCCAGAATCCCGCCATGCTGGGTTTCCCTTAAAAACTGTAACCAGCCTAAGCCCTGCTGCTGGTATGGACGCAACTCCCCCTGAAAACCTTGTGGTGTCGGCAGTTGTTGCTGATAGCCTTGTTTGAATTTATGTACAAATTTCTGCAGGCGATCACTGACCTGCCATGTCATCCCAAGATTATGCTGCAATTCTAATAATTGACTCGCATCATAGCGATCAATACTGCGCTCTTCTTGCTGTAAAATGCTCTGTAGATGCAATAATACCGGCTTAATATCCCTAGCGGATAGCGCCAAATCAGGTTGATCAACTGCAGTTTTCACGGTGAAAATTTGACTGTCATGCAGATGAATAAAAGTCCGCGGATCAAGTAAATCAGGATTTACTCGCACCAAAGCTACGAGCGCATCAAGTAAATTATAAGAATTGCCTGCACTGTCTTGAACCGTCGCCCCGATATTGAACCAGTCCTGCTGGCCTTCAGATTCAGTGATAGAAATATTTAAATTTTCAACATATTGCAGGTTAAAGGGGCTGTTTTCCAGATGCTCTATCTGCCAGCCCATCAACTCAATTTGATTGATGGGCATCAGCTGTTTGATCCAGTCTCCATAGAAAGCAAAAACCATAGAATCGAGACGTTGTTTATCCAGTTTTAATTGCTGGTCATAACTAAGATCTTTCACCCACTTCAGTGATTCGACCAATAGCTGTAAACGCTGGATTGACTGTTGTTCCTGAACTAAGTCCCGAAGCTGTCGCACCATTTTGTCATGCTGCTCACCAATGAAACTGTCACCTGATGTACCTGCTTTAATTCGCCCGCCTGCATAGGAGAATTCAATTTCAGCACAAACAGACTCTTCCCATTTCCAATCAAATTTATCTAAAACACCGAAGCGTAAAATTGGCTGGGGACTACCCTCAAGGACATCAATATGCTGAATAGACTCGGGCTGAGGCAGATTTTTCATGTCTGAATATTGATGAGTCAGTTTCTCAAACTCTGGCAAGAGCATAGATGGAAGATCAGGCATCTGTAAAAAATGGTACAGAAGATTTGCCGTATATTCACCATATAACTGGCCCACCGTGTTCTGTTGAATATCCACATAACACGGTGGCTGGCTAGCGAGAATTTGGATATGTGGATTTGATTTTAAATCGAGTCGAATATCACCATTGACCAATTCAATATTTAAATGCTCTGTCTGTTTGTTTACACCTTGTTGCCAGATCAGTTCGATGTGATAGCCTTGTTCTGACCATTGAAGTGCAGTATGGCTCTTTTTTTGCCAGTACACATCGCCACTTTGAATAAAAGATTTGAAATGCTCCAATAAAATTCCGGAGATATCAAGATTGCTTTGATAAAAACGTTCGTCACTGTTTATTTTGGCATAATAATAAATCTGGTTAAATAATTGTCGTTTTTGTTCAGGTAAAGTCAGATGCTTTCTGGTGATATTTTCATATTGGGTATAATAACTTTCCCCCGCAATTGAGCCGTTTTTATTGCGTCTGGCCTTCTGAACATCAACTGTCAATTTCTTTAAGCTGACAGACTGATCTAACAGGTAAATTAAATAATTGTTTGTTTTGACAGATTGCTCTAGTTCAGTCTGTTGTAAATACCGTTTAAAATCATTCAACCAGCGCTGTGCCTGATCATCCCCCCGTAGGCGTTTTGCGATTCCCTGCGGGGATTGAGAGTCAGCATAACGCTGCTGAAATTCCTGGCGATATTCCTGAAAGAATAACCGCGCTAAAGCAGCAGCATGTTTACAGTTATATCCAACCGGACAAGTGCAGTCGTCATCGATTAAACGGTCTTTTTGGGGATTATAGGTAATTGCAGTATCGTAATAATCTGTCCCTTCAATTTGGGCATACATCGTAACCCCGTCTTTTTCCTCAAAGAACTCAATTGTTTCCCTATCAATGTGTTTAGCATAGCTCAGACTGCGATGAAGAGTTGCATTACTAAAGCGAGATAGAAAGTTGATCAATGAGGACATAATTACCAGACACTAAAAATGTTTATACAATTATAACGGACAAAGGTATCATTTCAGAATAGTAGCCGAACGGCCCAACCTGAGCATAACTTGGATTCACTCAAAAGGAATATTGTAAATAAAGACTACTTTTTGCATAAACATTCAAAGCCAAACCTCAATATGTCTACATCATCACAGCATGCATTTCCCACACATATTGACTGCGCATCAATTGCTTTAATTGTTTAAGGTCTTGATATTTTTCCAGTATCTCTTGCGCTCGAGCTAATTTTTTTTGAACATGTCGATAGTCTTGCTCATATTTTCGATACAAATCCTGCACTATAATTTTACGGTTAGAATATAAAAACTGACTCCAATTAAAAGAGTAAATAATGTCATCTACTTGCATTTGCAAAGTTTCTAACTGTTCTTCTAAAAGCAGGTTATACGCTTTTAATTGTTGATTGGCGAAAGACAAATTATGCTGCTGACCCAACTGAATTTGCAAATTTAACAATGTCAATAAATCATTGGCTTCATAAGCCTGATTGGCTTGCTGCATCAATACGGTTTTTTCTTGTTTTTTCTGCTCATCTTGCTCACGATCTGGGTGAATCCACGCTGTAATTTTTAAGTAAATCGCTTTAATGGACTGATTTGCTAGTTTCTTGGCTTCTTCACGCTGTTGCTGTTTTTTTGCTGCTTTGGCTTTTTCACGGGCAATTTGCTGTTCGGCAAAAGCTTTTTGCGCACTACTCAACTGACTTAAAAAATCCAGCTCCTCTTGTTCTTGCATTTTTTGTTCAAATTTTTTTATAAAGTCATCTAAATCTAATGGATCATGCTGAAAATCAAAAAAATCTAGATCTAGGTCATATTCTTCACAAAGAAAATGCTTCAAACTTTCTAGCTTGAGCTGTGCCAAGCGCTCTTGTTCAGACTCATCATGTTCAAAACTATTTTGTTCACATTGTTCAACATTTTCGTCTTCTGACTCTGTTGCTGTTTTAGCTTCAGATCTTAAATCCACATCATCTGTGTCTAGCAATTCAATATGATGCCCATAACTGTTCAGCAATTCTGTTAAAAACTGAACTTGTTCGGTAGACATCTGCTGCGAATCCAAAAGTTGTAAACTGAGTTGCTCAATTTTTTGATCCAGCTTAGTTTGCTGGGCTGCCGTCACTTTTTGTTGTTTTTGCTGAAGCAATTGTTGAATTTGCTGAAATATAATTTCACGCAATTGCATATAGGTTGGTAAAATTTCTCGGCTGGCACGTGCCTGAATATCGGCTTGTGCGGTCTGCCATTCATTCAAACGTACTTGTTCCTGCTCAATTTTTTGGCATAATTTCTGAAATTTTTTCTGTGGCGCAGAAAGTTTCTGCTCTGGCTCTAAAGTACTTTTCTGTAATTTCATCTTCAATCATATCGAACACATAAGTCTGAGCCGTATTTTAGCCAACTTCACTCAATAAAAAACACCCTTGCCATCACAACATCTTTTCTCATCCATGGTCTATGACCTGCCCCATCTTGCAACAGCCCCACACACGGTTAATGACCTGAAACATCTTCAAGCAATTGATCTTCCATTCTATACAGCACATTACACACAGTTCGATTATCATAGACAGCAATACAATTTCTCCAAATATTTAGGACAATACATGAGTACATTAACCTGTTTTAAAGCCTATGACATTCGCGGAAAATTGGGCACAGAACTCAATGAAGAGATTGCCTATAAAATTGGTCGTGCTTACGGACAAATTTACCAACCCAAAACCGTTGTAATTGGCTGTGATATTCGCCTTAGCAGCGAAGGCTTAAAGCAGGCCACCATTCGTGGTTTAAATGATGCAGGGGTCAATGTGCTAGATTTGGGCATGACAGGCACAGAAGAAGTCTATTTCGCAGCCTTTCATTTAGACGTGCAAGGTGGCATTGAAGTGACTGCTAGCCATAACCCCATGGACTACAACGGCATGAAACTGGTACGTGAGAATGCACGTCCTATTAGTGCCGATACTGGTCTAAAAGACATTCAAGCTTTGGCAGAATCGGGCAAATTTACCCCAGTTGAGCAAAAAGGCAGCACCCAAAACTACAATATTTTGCCTGAATTTATTGAACATTTAATGACTTATATCGAGCCTAGCAAAATTCGCCCAATGAAACTGGTCATGAATGCAGGCAATGGCGCTGCAGGGCATGTGGTCGATGCAATTGAGCAAAAATTCAAAGCCCTGAATATCCCTGTTGAATTGGTCAAAATTCACAATGATGCCGATGGTACTTTCCCCAATGGTATCCCGAACCCAATTTTAGTGGAAAACCGTGATAGCACCAGCAATGCCGTATTAGAGCATCAAGCCGACATGGGCATTGCGTGGGATGGTGACTTTGACCGCTGTTTCTTGTTCGATGAAAAAGGCCAGTTTATTGAAGGCTATTATATTGTCGGCTTATTGGCACAGGCGTTTTTGCTCAAACAAGCAGGCGAAAAAATCGTGCATGACCCACGCTTGGTTTGGAATACCTTTGATGTGGTCGCTCAATATCAGGGTGAAGCGATTCAATCTAAATCTGGGCATGCCTTTATTAAAGATGTAATGCGTGAACACAATGCCGTTTACGGCGGTGAAATGAGCGCACACCACTATTTCCGTGATTTTGCCTATTGTGACAGCGGCATGATTCCTTGGTTATTGGTGCTTTCTGTGTTGTCTGAAACAGGACAATCGCTATCGAGTCTGGTCGAAGAAATGATTGCCAAGTTTCCATGTTCGGGGGAAATTAACTTTAAAGTGGCCGATACTCAAGCCACCATCCAAAAAATCTTTGAGCATTATGCTAGCCAAAACCCAGCAATTGACCAAACCGATGGCGTGAGTCTTGACTTTGGGGCATGGCGTTTTAATGTGCGTGCGTCAAATACCGAGCCTTTATTGCGCTTAAATATTGAAAGCCGTCGTGACCACAATCCCCGCCCGATGCAGGACTATGTGGATGAATTGACCCAATTGATTCAAGCTTAATCTGAAAAATCAAAATAATATAAACAATGGGAGTCAAAACTGACTCCCATTTTTTATGCCCTAAACTTTGTGGCTGAGTCTATAGGATGATTAATCTTGACGATAACCATTCGGATTCTGCTTTTGCCAGTTCCAGCTATCGGCCAACATATCCTCTAAAGCATATTGTGGTGTCCAGCCCAGTTCTTGCACGGCACGACTGTTATCTGCAAAAGACGTAGCCACATCACCTTCACGACGTGGTGCAAACTCAAATGGAATCTGCACACCATTGACCTGTTCAAAAGTATTCTTCACTTGCAGCACCGAAATCCCATTGCCTGTACCAATATTCCAAGCACGGCAACCCTGTGCAGTCAAACGGTTATTCAAGGCACATAAATGCGCATTGGCCAAATCGACCACATGAATATAATCGCGCACGCCTGTACCATCTGGCGTGGCATAATCCTGCCCAAAAATTGACAGTTTTTCACGACGTCCCACCGCCACTTGGGTGACATAAGGCATTAAATTATTTGGAATACCTTGTGGGTCTTCGCCAATGCAGCCACTTTTATGTGCCCCCACAGGATTAAAATAACGCAATAGCGCAATCGACCAACGTGCATCGGCAAGGGCTGCTTTTTGTAAAAGCTGTTCCACAATCAGCTTGGTATAGCCATAGTTATTGCTTGGCATACCCGTTGGCATCTCTTCATTCAACGGCGAAATATTGGCTTCATCATATACTGTAGCCGATGAACTAAACACCAGTTTAAACACATGCGCGCGTTGCATCGCCTGGATCAAGCTAATTGAACCTGCAATGTTGTTGTCAAAATAGCTCAGTGGAATTTGTTGGCTTTCTCCCACTGCTTTGAGTCCTGCAAAATGAATCACTGCATCAATTTGATGTGTAGCAAACACAGCATCCAAAGCAGCAGCATCACGAATATCACCCTGAATAAACTGCAAGGTTTTGCCCGTCAGTTGCTGCACCCGCGCCAATGACTCTGCCGAGCTATTGGACAAATTATCTAGCACCACCACACTGTGCCCTGCATTCAGCAACTCGACACAGGTATGTGAACCAATATAGCCCGCACCGCCTGTGACTAAAATATTAGCCATCTATTTTTCCTAATAAAATTTTTAATAAACCTTGGGTCGATGCATCGAGTGCCGATAAATCCTGTTGCTGCCCATTTAAAATAGGCAAGAGCTGATTGGCAATTTCCTTGCCTTTTTCTACGCCCCATTGGTCAAAAGGATTGATATTCCACAGTACCGATTGTACAAAGACTTTGTGTTCATACAAAGCAATCAACATGCCTAAGCTATACGGATTGAGTTCTTGCAATAAAATACTGCTACTTGGCTGATTGCCACTGTACTGCTTATATGCCGCTAAGCCATCTAATTCCTGCTGATCTAAAGCCTGATTACCAAAGGCCAAAAGCCGCGACTGTGCCAAGCAGTTAGACAAGGCCAAATGATGCTGCTCCACCAAAGCCTCAGCATTTTCAGCATAGGTAAATTGATTCCCATTATAACGCTGCACAGGAGCAATAAAATCACAACTGACCGCATGCGTCCCTTGATGCAACAATTGATAGAATGCATGCTGTGCATTCGGCCCAACCTCACCCCAAACAATTGGGCAGGTATCCAAATTGACAGCCTCACCATTACGCTGAATCGACTTGCCATTGGATTCCATTTCTAATTGCTGTAAATACGAAGCGAAGTATTTTAAACGTCCATCATAAGGCAAGACCGCATGAGTCTGAATATTCAGGAAATTATTATTCCACACCCCCAGCAAGCCCATCAGCACCGGGATGTTCTGATCAAATGCAGCAGTTTGAAAATGCTGATCAACCGCATGTGCACCTGCTAAAAACCGTTGAAAACCCGCAACGCCAATGGTCAGGGCAATCGGTAAGCCAATACACGACCATAAAGAATAGCGACCACCCACCCAATCCCAAAGCAAGAGCTGATTTTCAGGGCAAATGCCCCAAGCGGTCATTTTATCGGCTTTGGTGGATACTCCAATAAAGTGATGTTTCAGAATTTGCGCATGTGTGCCCAAGGCCTTTTCTAGCCATTGTTTCACGGTCTGTGCATTGGATAAGGTATCAATGGTGCCAAAAGACTTGGACGAAATAATAAATAAAGTGGTTTCAGGACGCAGACGATGCAGCAATTCGGATAGCTGACTGCCATCCATGGTGGACACAAAATGTACATTCAGTGGTTTTTCAGTTGCCACTTTAAAATCAGATAAGGCTTGGGTCACCATCAAGGGGCCTAAATCTGAGCCACCCACACCAATATTGACCACATCCTGAATCACTTCACCCGTGGCACCACGGTATTGGCCTGCATGGATTTTTTCCACCAAGGCATACATACGCTCAAGCTGGGTATGCACTTGCTCAGTCAATGCAGCGTAGGCATCGGTCTGTTCGGAAGCGCATGCTGCTGTACTGGTCGCAGGCAAACGCAAGGCCCAATGCATCGCATCGCGCTGTTCGGTATAGTTGATTTTCTCTGAGCCCGTTGCCGTTGAAAATAAACGTCCAATCCACTCAGCAAGCTGACTCTGCTGTGCAAACTGAACCAGAGTCTGCAACACCTTGGCATCAATCCGATGCTTGCTATAGTCAAACAGCACACTGTCCAAAGCCACCGAGAAACGCTGAAAACGCTGCGAATCTTGAGCAAACAGCTGATTTAAATGCAGCTGCTGAAACTGTTGTTGCAATTGTTGTAATTGCTGCAAGGCGGTTTGCTGTGGCTGATTATTTGCCTGTGATGTTGTGGTACGAACCATTAGCGACCGACTCCCATATAAGCAAAACCTTGTGCCTTCACAAATTCAGGATCATAAATATTACGACCATCCAAAATCAGCGGATGCTGCATCTGCTTTAATAAAGTTGGATAATCCAAACTCCAATATTGTTTCCACGCAGTCAACACACATAATGCCGATGCCCCCTCTACCGCTTGATATTGGTCTGCGCATAAAATCAGATCATCACGCTGACCATACTGTGCTGCAATTTCAGGCAAGGCTTGCGGATCGTGCAATTTGACCGTCACACCCTGCGCCCACAACGCAGGCAACATCACATGAATGGGAGAATGCTGCACCCTTGCGGTATTTTCTTTAAAGGCTGCGCCCCAAATAGCCACAGTTTTGCCGTTTAAATCGCCCTGATAATAATTCCACAACTTTCTAAACAAGATTTCTTTTTGTTGTTCGTTAATATCCCAAACCTGCGCCAACAGCTGACTTTTTACCCCTGTGGTGGATACGGTACTGGCTAGCGTCTGAATATCATGGCTAAAGTTTTCACCACCAAACCCCGCACCAGGATACATATACGATGCACCAATACGGCTATCTGCCGCCATGCCTTGGCGTACATGCTCAATATCAATCCCGAGTTTTTCTGCCACCACCGCCAAGTCATTGATATAACTGATACGGGTCGCCAACATGCCGGAAATACTCAGTTTGGTAAATTCTGCATCCAACACAGGCATAAACAGGTATTGCTGTGCACGGGGAAATAAAGGGCGAAGTAATTCTTTGAGTTTGACTTGCGCACGTTCATTTTCACAACCCACCGTGAGTTGCTGTGCACGGGTCAGACTTTGAATGGCATTGCCCTCTTGAATCATGTCGGGCAAATAAATCCAGTCATCTTGTGGCAAGATTTTTTGCAGGCGCTGTGTGCCATTTAAACCCAAAGTCGAGGCATTGATCATCAGTTTAGGGTGAATGATCGGACGTTGTTGCAACTGCCCCAAAACAGTTAAGGCGTGAGCTTCTTCAGTCGGGTTCAAACTGAGTAGATACACATCCACATCTAAAGGCAATGCAGCAAAATCACAATAGTGTAAAAAGCCCTTGCTGCATTGTTGTTGTAATAACAGGCTCAAGGCTTGGTCTTGAAAGCTGAGATGTTGCTGTTCGAGTGGATGGGCAGCATCCTGAAAGATATCGCACCAATAGACTTGATGCCCACATTCTGCCAAGAGTGCAGACATCACGCCTGCATAGAGGGTTTTTCCAAAGACTGCGACTTTCAAAATGTGTTCCTATGTATTGTTTGATGCTGTTTATTTCACAAGGTTCCTCCCTGAGCAAGAGTTTAAGCACTGCTTTAAATTCTTGCGTAAGAAGAGAGGCTAGGAGAGATTTTCTAATCTTTCCCCCCTTAATCACCTTTAAGATTCAATCTTTAACTCTTGAATCATGGCTTTAAAATCATCGCCTAATTTTGGATGATCAAGGCCATAATGCAACACTGCTTTTAAGTAACCCAACTTGCTGCCACAGTCAAAAGTCTGACCTTGCATACGGTAAGCTTCCACCACACTATTTTGCTGCAACATGGCAATCGCATCGGTCAATTGAATTTCATTGCCTGTCCCTTTAGGGGTATTTTCAAGTAAAGTCATAATTTCTGCAGGCAGAACATAACGCCCCACCACCGATAAATTAGAAGGTGCCGTGCCTACCGCGGGTTTTTCGACAATGCCCTGCATCACGGTACTTTCACCTTCAGCAGGTACTGCGTCTACATCGACAATACCGTATTGATCGACCAGATGATCTGGCACTGCTTCGACCATAATCTGCGCGGCATGGCTTTGCTCAAAACGCTGAATCATGCGTGCCAAGTCATTTTGTGCAGCATCATCTTTAAGCAATACATCGGGTAACAGCACTGCAAAAGCATCATTGCCCACTACAGATTTAGCACATAAAACTGCATGCCCTAAGCCTAAAGGTTGTGGCTGACGCACACTCACTACACTTACATGCGCAGGTAAAATTTCGGTAATTTCTTTGAGCAAATCCATTTTTTGTTTTTGTTCCAAAGTGGTTTCTAGCTCAAAGTTACGGTCAAAGTAGTTTTCAATCGAGGCTTTAGAGGAATGAGTCACCAAAATAATTTGCTCAATCCCTGCTGCAACTGCCTCGCGCACTACATATTCAATCGCAGGACGATCGACCACAGTAACCATTTCTTTGGGAATGGCTTTACTGGCAGGTAAAAAGCGGGTGCCTAAACCAGCAACGGGTAAAATGGCTTTTTTAATCATCTCAGATACCTAATTTCACACAAATTTTTTAGTTAAATTTTACTCATCAACAAGTTGAACTGAGTTACTTCAACTTAGTTTTTGAAATTTAGTTCACCTTAATCTCTGTCCCACGAACATAACCATCCACATAGTGTTCAAGCTGTGCCAAAACCCAGTCGATATCACTTTGAATTGCAGTTAAGTCATGCATACGCTCAAACACCATCAGCAATTCATCCAACGGATACATTTTTTCATAAGAACGCAAAATACGACTGTGCTGGGTCACTTCGGTATTATCGGCATCAATCAACAATTCTTCGTAAAGTTTTTCGCCTGGGCGTAAGCCTGAATATTGAATTTCAATATCACCTTCCTGACTGCCCGTTTCACGTACTTTTAAACCACTCAGGGCAATCATTTGGCGGGCTAAATCTTGAATTCGTACAGGTTCCCCCATATCCAGCAGGAATACATCGCCCCCCTGACCTAAAGCACCCGCCTGAATCACCAATTGCGAGGCTTCTGGAATGGTCATAAAGTAACGGGTGACTTCAGGATGAGTTACGGTAATAGGTCCACCTTTGGCAATTTGCTGTTTAAACAACGGCACCACCGAACCCGATGAACCCAAGACATTTCCAAAGCGGACAATGCTAATTTGGGTCTGATCTTGCGCTTCTGCCATCGACTGACAATACAATTCTGCCATACGTTTAGACGCCCCCATGACATTGGTTGGACGCACGGCTTTATCGGTAGAAATGAGTACAAATGTTTCCACACCTGTTTTGACCGCTGCATTTAAACTAAATGCCGTACCAATGGCGTTGTTTTTCAAACCTGCCAATGGGTTACATTCTACCAAGGGCACGTGTTTGTAAGCAGCCGCATGGTACACGGTTTGAACCCTATACTGTTCCATCACTCGCTCTAGTTTGGCCTGATCTAGCACTGAACCTAAAATCGGGATAATCGTGACATCGCTATTTAAGCGTAATTCTTTGTCAATGCTATACAACGCAAATTCGGTCAGTTCATAAATCACCAAGGCTTTGGGTTTATTTTTAACAATTTGGCGACACAGTTCAGAACCAATGGAACCACCCGCGCCTGTGACCAAGACCATTTTGTCTTGAATATTTTTAGCCAACAGTTCGGGTACAGGCGGCACAGGGTCACGCCCGAGCAAGTCAATAATATCGACTTCCTGAATATCCGATACGCGAATTTCACCATCGACCAGTTTGGTCAGTCCTGGAATTTCGGTAATTTTAATATGTGCAGGTTCTAAAAATTTGACGATTTCGCTTTTACGCATCCGTCCGACCGAAGGCAGTGCAATCAGAATTTCATCGACATTTTTTTTAGCTAACAATTTTAATGCGCTGTCTGCGTTATAGACTTTTAAACGGCCCAACTGCTGCCCAGTGAGTGACGGATCATCATCAATAAACAACACGGGTAAGTGTTCATCGGAATTGTAGAGTGCCGCTGCAATTTGCTGTCCTGCATTGCCTGCACCATAAATCGCCACACGTTTTTTTTGTACATCGGCTTGTAAATAAGAACGCACGATAAAGCGAATAAAACCGCGGCTAAACCAAACCCATGCGAACATGAGAAATCCGAACATGAGCGGAATAGAAGTGGGAATAAAGGCATCGGTAAAGTAAGCCAGCGCATACAACCCTGCCACAGTCAATGAAGTGCCCAACCCCAATTTGACCATAAACAGTTCGCTGTAGGTGCGCACAATAAAGCGATATACCCCAAAAATAAACAGCGATACAACGGCAATCACACTTGCCCATACCGAACCAAAAGCCAAGTTGGGCACCACTTCTGCGCCTAAATCAAACTGGCGGATGGCATAACATAGCCACAGCAAGACAGGAAATACACAAAAGTCCAGCACCATTAAAAATGCAAGTTTGACTAAGCGGGGGGATTCTACAGCAGGTTCGATAATGGATTTCATAAATATACAATTATTAATATTTGAATTTTAAAACACCGTATTACTTTAATGCAGAATACAGGTTCCAACCTCTAAAAATGAATGTGCAGCGATAGTTTGATCACCTGCGACTTTTACCCCCACGCTTAAATGAGCAAATTCCCCAATGACCACGTCATGATCCAATAATGTACCAATATTTAAAATTACACCATCGTTGATCACAGTTTTACGACTAATGATACACCCTGCCATCACACTGACCCCTAGACCGATATCAGCTGTTGGACTCACAACTGTTTTAGGATGAATCACCGAAGTCAATTCTATACCCAAGGCTCGCAAGGTCTGTTGCCATTGCTGACGTAATGTATTATTACCTACTGCCACAATCGCTTGAAGATGCGTATTCTGCAACTGATTTAAATTGGCAATATTTGTCACAATGTTATATTCCGCCACATGCTGTGTTGCAGGCCAACGATCATCGGCAAACATAATCTCTTGCCATTGTCCACTCAGTTCTGCAGCTTCTGCAACGGCCAAACCGTATCCCCCTGCACCTAAAATTAACAAGCTGGGTTTATTAAGCATCTGGATGACCCGCCTTAAATTTTATAGCCACAATTAACAATGGTATATAGGCAATCAGTACTGCCAATTCAGGGTACACCCATGCTTGTGTAACCGTCATAAAAGCGACAGGAAATAACCACAATAGGTTAATCGCGGCAACTGCCAACGTCACAAGGGTATGACTCCCGCATTTACGCGATAAAATTTGATAGCTATGGCTTCGATGTGCATCATACATTTTATAGCCGCTCAATACGCGTTTTATCAGGGTATAGGTCGCATCGACCACAAACACACCTAAGCAAATGATCCACGCACAAAACAGTGCCAAGTTTTCTTTTAGTGCGATGAGCGCCAAAATTCCCAAAGTGAGACCGAGAAATCCGCTACAGGCATCACCCATGAAAATTTTAGCTTTGGGAAAGTTCCACAGTAAAAAGCCAAATACGCAGGCTGCCAATAACCACAATATGTCTGAGTTTAATGTGCTATTGAGTAC
This sequence comes from Acinetobacter sp. YH12135, assembly GCF_013418565.1. Taxonomy (NCBI): domain Bacteria; kingdom Pseudomonadati; phylum Pseudomonadota; class Gammaproteobacteria; order Moraxellales; family Moraxellaceae; genus Acinetobacter; species Acinetobacter sp. YH12135. The sequence goes on along the minus strand of NZ_VPBU01000008.1, from coordinate 42,536 downwards.
ATAATACAAAATTGCCATACTGACAACAGTGGTAATTGCTTCGACACTGGCAATGCCATTAATCCCATCCATAAAGTTGTATAGATTGAGCAACCATACCAAAAATAATACTGCAATAATATTGGCGATAAAGCCAAGTTGCAGACCATTAAAAGCTGTAACTTTGCTAAAGCCTCCCAAACTGATGACCACACCTATTGCTACCAAAAAATGTACGGCTAAACGCAGCATGGAGTTAATATGTCCATGGTCATCTAAAAAACCAAGTAAAGCGATGACAAAACCTGCTGCCATAAGAGTTAAGCCAATATGTACGGTCAATTGTTGGCTATAGATTAACACCGCCAGCGCCAACAAGTAGCTACACACCACCGCAACACCACCTCCACGTGGCGTGGGTACACTGTGGGAGCTTCGTTCATTGGGGTTGTCTATTATATTTTTCTTGATGGCATAATGACGCATGTAGCCTGTGAATAGTAATGTCAGTATAAAAAATACGATGCTCAGTGCAAAAATTGACATGCGTAAATTACTCTTTCATTTTTAAATAATTTTGACCCGTTTGCAGCATCGCTTGCTGGGTACTCAATGGCGCTGTCCAACCCAGCAACTTCTGAGCTTTAGTCGTATCGACTTCTAGTGACTCAAACAACTGCTCATAGAGTTTGGATTTGCCAATACATGCAGCACCTAATTTCATAAGCGGTTGCGGAATATAAATGAAACGTGCAGGTTTTCCCATGCCCTGCTTTAAATATTGCACCAGCTCACGCGTAGAAATACTAAATTGATCTGCTACTAAAAATGTTTGATTGGCTGCATTTGGATGTTCAATACAGGTTTGAATAAAGTCTACCAAATTTTCAAGTGCAACAAAGCTGCGTTTATTGTTTGTGCCTGCAAAAGGTAAAGGTAAATTACTCGCAACTAGTTTGAGTAACCGAGCAAAGTTACCTGGTGCATGAGCGGCATAAACTAAAGGTGGACGAATAATGACTAACTCTGTGGCTGATCCCGCAAATAGCTTTTTAAGCTCTTGCTCAGCCTCTGATTTGGAAACCGCATAATCTGCATGAGGCTGTGGCAAAGCATCTTCTGTAAAAGCCTTTTCTGAAGTAACTGAACCATTCACACCGATAGAACTCATAAATATGAAACGTTTTACTTTTTTGTCTAAAGCCAGACGCGCTAATTGCAAAGTACCTTCTACATTCACCTTGCGAAATTCGCTCAATGGATCTGTTGTTTGTTCATTTAGAATATGAGCACGGCCTGCCAAATGAATAATAACGTCTATATTATCGGGAAAATCTGCTTGGAAAATATTTTTACCAACAATCTGTTGAACTCTTGAAGCAAGTAAACTACTTCGAGCACGAATTAGAGCTATAACCTCATATGATTTACTAACGTTTTTTACTAAAGATTGACCTACAAAACCAGTCGCCCCTGTTATTAGAATTTTCAAAATTCAAACTCTCTTCATTGCAGCTCTAAATATATAAATAGAAAAATAAAATAGTGAACTTATGAAATTTATTTTTAAGTGCTTTCTATAGATATTCCATGTCCACCTCGCTGCTTTCAACTTATTTCCGGACAAATTCTTACCATTTTCAGCCACTCTATAATAAGCTATAGGTTCCTGAATACCTATGCCTTTTACATCTGGGCTAGAGTTAAAAATTTCTAGCCAAAATAAATAATCTTCGTGACCAATATTTTTTTGCCGGATTTCTGGATATTTTTTAAAATTATAGATAGCGGTTAAATTACCTATTGGATTACCTTTTAATAAGTCTTTTTTATCTAGTAAGTTAGGAATCTTTACTACATTTTCAACTCCATCACTATTAAATCTATAATAAGAACCATATACAACGTCAACATCATTTCTTTCTTTCAAAACTGCTAATTGCTTTTCTAACTTATCTTCTACCCATTTATCATCAGAATCTAGAAATGCGACAAAGTCACCTTTTGCATAGTTTAGACCTGTATTTCGAGCTTCTGCAACACCTTGATTTTTCTGTTTTTTTAAGAGATTAACTCTTTTATCTTGTGCTATAAAATTTTGAACCACTTTTACAGTTTGATCAAGAGAGCAATCATCAATTATGATAAGTTCAAAATTTTTATATGTTTGTGACAAAACACTTTTAATAGCATCTGATATGAATTTTTCTGCATTATATGCAGGCATAATTATAGAAAAAAAAATAGAATTCACTTCAAATTACCCTTCAAAAAATCATTAACTATTAAAAACACCAAGAACTCTAATCAATAAAATAAAAGTATTTAATTAACTAAATTATAGCAAAAAAAAATATTATAAAATTATTTTTTAAAAACATTTTCACTCCAAAGCTTTATAATTCGATCGGATTGAAATTCTTGTGCTTTTACAAGACTTTTTTCAGAGAATGAAATAAGTACTTCTGGAGACATAGCTAGTGTTAAAATTGCATCAGATAGTTCTTGAATATTCTGATCCTCAACTAAAAATCCGTTTACATCATTTTGAACAATATCTGCAGGACCAAATGGACAATTATAAGAGATAATAGGCAAACCAAAACTCTGCGCCTCTACTAAAACCATAGGCAAACCCTCATACTTAGAAGACATTACAAAAAAATCTGAGTTCCTATACACATCTTCTACATTTGATGTGCTTCCTTTCAAGATAACCTGCTGTAGAGAGTTCTGCTTAATATAATCTTCTAGCATTTTTTTATGCTCACCTTCACCATAAATATTAAGGTGCCACTCTGGTATCATTTGATATATTTTTTTCCAAGCTTTCAATAAATGAAGATAATTTTTCTGATCAGTTAAGCGACCTATCGTTACAATTTGTTTACTGCTAAAGGTAGATTTTGGAACAATAGGAAATGGTGAAAAGTTGGGAATAACAATGACTTTAGAATGAAACTTATCAAATTGCTCTTTATCTTTCTGGGTTAAGGTAACAACCTGATCGACCCACTTGTAAAAAAATTTACTTAAGATTTGAACTTTTTTAGGTCTACTAACAAAAGACACATGCTCTAATGTAACTAATTTTTTGATTTTAGGTAAAAGAGCACATAATAAAGATAACTTACCCATATTATGTACAATCACCATGTCATACAAATGAAGAGAAACATGTATCTTTAATTTTTTATAAAATTCAAGAAAATTACCTGATATCGTCACTACATTTACATTATCAGACACAGGATAAGCTGTATTACTTTTAATAGACTCTCTGTTCAAGAGAGTAACATCATAATTAGCAATAAAAGATAATTTGTTTGCCAGCTCAATGGCAACACGTTCAGTTCCTGATTTACTCTTTAAAGAATTAATTAAAAAAAGAATTTTCATAACCTAGCCTATCGAAACTATTTTAAAAACTAATCGCTTTAAAAGATATTGTAATTGAAATCTAGATTTCATGATGCATAAGCCTATAAAAAATAACATTTTTAAAAATTTTTTATCAGCTTTTGCAATAAATGCAGATTTCAAAAAAATATTTGACTGATCAAAATCCGCTTTATATTTAGAATATTTTTCTAAATATTGTGAAACATTCAATTCACTAAAATCATCTTTACCATTTTTAAGCCGCATCGTATACAGATCAACCACATAATTTGACATTAACCTCTGATTAAAACCAATTGTAGAAGTAGTATTCCCTTCACGAATGCGAACTGAATATTCATAACTATCTAGATTAGCAAAAAGCAAACCTAATGAATGCATTCTTAATAAAAAATCATAGTCTTCAGCACCAGGAATATCTCTATAGCCATTCAATTGATTATAAACTTCTCTTTTAGCTAACCAAATATGTAAAACTGGCGAAGTATACTTTATTGTTTTATTAATAATATTATCATTGATCGGCATCACTTGTTTACCAATAACTTTATTATTAGTATCTATAATAGAAACATGACAACCAACTAAATAATATTGAGGATTTTTTAACAAAAATTCTAACTGTTTTTCTAGTCTTTCTGGCGCACTTATATCGTCACCATCCATTCTGGCAATAAATTCTCCTTTCGCCTGTTCTAATGCGAAATTTAAAGTTTTTACTATTTTTGAGTTTTTATCATTTTTATAAAGTCGAATTCTTGGATCATTAGCACTTAATTCAGAAACTATATTATATGTATTATCTGTAGAACAGTCATCTACCACTATTATTTCTATATTTTTATATGTTTGATTACACATTGAAAGAACTGCTTCTTCAACAAAATTTTCAACATTATAAACTGGAATCAAAACACTAATTAAAGGATGATCAAAACTCATTCAACTATCTCTTCTTAAAAGCAATAACAAAAATAAATACAAGCATAAAGCAGGAAAATGAATAAATTAAACTTGAACTAATAGAATACATCAAGCTTCTTGGTGCAAACATAAAAGCAGGCAGTGAAGATAATAAAATATAAAAAAACAATAAATTTTTCTTGGATTTTTCTATTAAATAACAGAAAATCAACCCTAATATAAAAGAAAAAAAACTTAATAATAAATAATTACGACCACTTAAAATATATAAGTCTAAAAAAACTGACCACCCCAAACCAAAACCAGCATCAAATAAAGAGCTATTTAATGTATAAGCAAAAAAAGCGCCTGAATTATAGTTTTGACTTCCTATTACTAAACCTAAAGATGAAAACAAACCTGTTATAGGAAAAAACATTGTTACATATGCTAATGTCGGCCATTCTGTATTTAAACTATTTACTATTGAAGGGAGCATATAAGTTAGACTTTGTACATAAATAAATTTTGATAGAGGATTTTCTAAGCCAAAATCCCCCCCCCCTCTAAAGCTTTCTAAAAATTGTGCGAAAATCATTAAAGAAATACCCAATAATGAAATTTTAAAAATAGGTAAATCTCTTTTAGTTATTAAATTATACATCCATAGACCAATTAGTACCCAAACAAATAAAAGTGCTCTTTGACCAACAAATAGATTTACTAATATATATAAGAAAAGGATAAATAGAGAAAAATATAAAACTCTCTTATTATTGCATAAAACAGCAGACGCTATCATTATAGGGAGAAGTAAGCTTGCTATACGTTGAGTGCCAAAACTATACTCTGCTTGACCTGTATACAACCCTTCATAACCAGCTACCATAAACATTGAAATCATTTCATAGGATATTGGAAACCATATAATAAAAAGTATAGTTGCACTTAAAAAGTTTAAAATATAAAATGTTTTTTTATAATTCAAGTTGCTTAATTGTATATTAAACTCTAACCGAGTAGAAAAAATCAAGCTACCTAATATAAAAGAAGATAACGATAATTGCCAAAAAATTAAACTCTCAAAAAAATCTAAATTATTAAAATAAAAAAGCTGCCCCCAATACAATTCATAGTAATCTCGATATAAACCAAAAAAACTTAAAAAAACTCTACCTAAAGCAAACAAACAACTTGATATATAAAACAAGCCTTGGGGTGAAAATATTTTTACTCTATAAATGTAAAATAAAAAGGGAATTAAAGCAAAGTTAAGTATATACAAAAACTCGCAATACTTATGATACAAGCTGTCATTTAACTCATTATAAATTCCTAGAAAATAAAATAAGATACAAGCAACATTAAATGTAACAAAAACTAGAGTTGCTATTATTTTATTGTTCTTAAAAGCCATATCCTATCACCCCCACTTCTTTCTTAATTTTAATAGAATTAAATAGATAAAAGGAAAATACTTTAATAAAAAAATCTTATAGCTTACTCTATAATTTAGTTTAATATTTTTTAATTCACCAGCAACAAATAAATAGACTTCAGATAAACTTTGCCCTCTATCTATCATTATGGATATTTTTTGAGATAAAAATTGATTATAAATAATAGAATAAAGCGGACTTTTATTTGTTGGTATAAATTTCTTTATACCCAAGTCAATCCCATTTAAAAGAGGTTCAGGATAACCGCTTCTAATTGAGCTACCATTCCGATGCCTATAGCAAATAATTTCTTTTCGCATTTCAAAAATTTCCAAACCATCTGTATAATAATAAATTTCTGGAAAATACAGCTTGTCTTCCATATATACATTAATATCAAAATCAAATTTAATTAGAATATCTTTCTTTATAACTCTTAACCAAGGATACCAGCAAGACTGTAAGAATAAATTCTCCCTATAAAATTCATCATTAATCGCAATTTTACTCTGTTTAACAAAATAAATATCCTCAATATAACCTTGCTCTTCATTATACTGTTTAGCATTAAAATGAATTATTTCTACTTTTTTTTTATTTATAACTTTCATTAATTCGTAAAAATAGTTTGGTAACAAATAATCGTCTGAATCCAAAAAACCCACATACTCACCCTTTGCTATTTTTAATGCATTATTTCTAGCAACACTTTGGCCTTGATTTTCTTGATTAATAAAAATAAAATGATCCTCAAGATGAGGATGTTTATCAAAAATACAATTATGAGCTAAAGTCATAGATCTATCAGGCGTACCATCATTAACTAAAATTATTTCAACTGGCATATCTGGTTTAAGTTGCTTACAAACACTTTCCAAACATTCTTCAATATATTTTTCAACATTGTAAATAGGGATAATTAAACTTAAAAGCATACTGTTACCGCTTCAAATAAGTAGATGGTAGGAACATTCTTTTTTGAGTATCCCAAATAAGTCCATTTCTAAAAAAATAATTAAATAGGGTCACCGATAAGATTTCTGTCGTTAAAATGGCATAGATACCACCGTATAACCCATACAACTTGACCATTAAAAAAGTCAATATTACATTAAAGAACACAAGTATAAATGTCTTCCGTTTCAAATATTCATATGCATTGAACTTAATCAAATATTTTTCTGCAATTGTAGACAGTCCTGAGAACAAGGTTACCAAACCTGCTAGCCACAAAATCTCAGTAACCCGAATAAATTCAACGCCATAAAGTACGCTTACAACCCAAGGTCCAAAAAGATATAACCCTAGTGTGACAAACAAAGAAATAACCACCACTACCATATAAAGTTGCGCAACATTATTTTGACTTTTTTCTAAGCTCTCCTCTTGATAGATTCCAGTAAAATAAGATGAAATAATTGCGAGAAGAACAAAGTAAAAACTGTTACCTAATGTCATAGCTACAGTATAAATACCAAGATCAAATTGTGACTCTAAACCTAGGAAGAGCTGTGCCGTTTTAGTAAAAATTGCAACCGAAAGTGAATACAATAAGAGCTTTTGACCGACTGCAAAAGTATACTGTCTATATCTTTTTATAGCATATGGCAGCATGATGCCAACAGACAGTTTTTTTTTCGTATAAAGATATTTTCTTAATAAAAATGGTATTAGTGTTAGTAAAATAATGGGAATACCGAGTGTTTCAATCGGAAGTTGAAATAAAACAATTAAATAGCGCACACTTAATGAAATGATTAGCGCTGTGATATTACAATATGCATTTATCTTTGATTCGAGAATTGCATTAAAATAAATACTATAAACATCATGTACAGCAAAATAAATTGCAATACAAGTTGATATACCAAAAATAAAGGTTAAACGATCTGTATAAAAATACAATCCACCTAAAGTAATTATTGAAAGTGAACCATAAATATAATCTCTTAACCTTTTGGAGGCATAAATTATATTTTCTCCAATTTTACGATTCTTGGCTGTTTTTTGAAAAATAATGTTCTCTGTTCCCATCAAGGATAACGTTTGTAAAATCGCAAATATGGAGCCAACGAAAGTCAATTTACCAAAGTTCTCAGGACCAATATATTTTGCTACGAATGAAGTTACGAAAATTAATCCAAATATAGCAATGAGCTTTTCAGACATCATCCAAATAGAATTTTTTATTCTAGGATCTTTAGCTGATCTTACAATTAACTTATACATACTTACAGTCGAATATCCACATCTAACTGATTTAGAATGTATTTTAAATCGTATAAAACATATTTTTCTTTTGCCAATGCTTTAAATTCATCTATAGACATCTGTTTAAATTGATCATGCGCAACTGCTAAAACAATGGCATCATATTTAGCGTTCGCCAAACTAGAAACAGGGTCTATACCATATTCCTTTGCAGCGTCTAACGGATCTACCCACGGGTCATAAATATCTAAATCTAAATCATATTCTTTTAAAGCTTTGACCATATCTACAATTTTAGTATTGCGAATATCAGGACAGTTTTCTTTAAAACTCAAGCCCATCACTAAAATTTTTGAACCGACCACTTGTATACGCTGCTTCACCATCTCTTTAATCAATTGTGTTGCAACATACTCACCCATACGGTCATTTAAACGACGTGCCGCTAAAATAATTTCTGGATGCAAGCCTAAAGATTGGGCTTTATGGGTTAAATAATACGGGTCTACCCCAATACAGTGTCCACCGACTAAACCTGGACGGAAAGGTAAAAAATTCCACTTGGTTCCCGCAGCCTGCAACACGGCTTCAGTATCAATACCCAACTTATTAAAGATCACGGCTAATTCATTAATTAAAGCAATGTTCACATCCCGTTGGGTATTTTCAATGACCTTCGCTGCTTCAGCCACTTTTATACTCGGTGCTTTATGTGTACCTGCAGTCACAATCAGTTGATAGACTGCATCAACAAAGTCTGCAACTTCTGGGGTAGAACCCGAAGTCACTTTTAAAATATTGGTCACACGATGCAGCTTATCGCCTGGGTTAATCCGTTCTGGGCTATAGCCTGCAAAAAAATCCTGATTGAATTTTAATCCAGACACTTGTTCCAAAACTGGAATACAGACTTCTTCGGTAGCACCAGGATACACGGTAGACTCATACACCACCACATCGCCTTTTTTAAGTAATTTCGCAATACTGGTAGAGGCTTTAATAAGCGGGGTCAAATCGGGTTGTTTAAACTCATCAATTGGGGTTGGGACAGTCACAATAAAAAAATTACAGCTGCGTAGATCATCTAAATGAGCAGAATAAGTCAATTGCGTCGCTTGTTTAAGTTCTTCTGACGACACTTCTAAGGTATGATCATGCCCACTTTGTAATTCTTGTATGCGTTTTTGCTGAATATCAAAACCCACCACAGGCAACTGCTTACCGAATTCAACCGCTAGGGGTAACCCGACATAGCCTAAACCAATAATGGCAATTTTTAGGTCTGAAAGCTGTAGCATTTGAGCGCCTTTAAATTTATATCTGTATTTTATGAAGAATGAATCTTTCGGCGAGAATACTAGCAGAAATTTATGAAATTTCTATTATGATTTGTGCTCAAATTAGTTGAAAGACGCATCAGTGTATAGTTTTTGTGACTATTCAACTTTTTAATTTAGATTAAATTCACAATTTGCGATTTTTATCATTTTTTTTCGCAAGGAATTTGACAGAATCTGCAAAATGATTACAAATTGCTATGTACCTATTTGACAAGTTCGGTAAAATGGCGGGAATTGATTTAAATATTTTAATAAATTAAAAATGGAATCTCGCGTGCGACACTTTCAACTGGCTGTTTTAATGGCATGTGGCATTGCCGCCACTGGCTGTGCTGTGACCTCTGGCTTACAAACATATGACCTACCTACACAAGGTGCGTATCAAACAGACCAAGGCGCCCAACTAACGGTCGTTCAGCTAACACAAGACAATTTACCTAGCCTCTTGCTCAATAATATTCAGAGTGCAAATTCAACCTATCATTTATTTAACAATAAGCAACACATTTACCGTTTAACCGCAGGTGATGTACTTTCAATTCAGCTTTGGGCTTACCCTGAGATTACACCACCTATCCAAGATATTAGTAATATCAAAGCAGCTGGCTATCCTATTGACCCAAATGGCAATGTATACTTACCTCTACTTGGACAAGTCAAAGTTGCTGGCAAAACACTGGCTGAAACCAACCAATATTTACGCTCACAATTTTCGCGCTATTTAAAACACCCAGATGTAGTTGTGCGCGTTCTTTCTTACGAAGGCCGACGCTATTTTGTAAATGGTCAAGTCATGCGTAGTGGTCAGTACACATTAAATGACCAACCTATCAGTATTTATACAGCTTTGGGACAAGCAGGTGGCGTAAATACTGAAACAGGTGATAACACCAATATTCAACTGATCCGACAAGGGCAAACCTATCACTTAAATGCTGTAGAATTAGAAAAGCAAGGGTTGTCCTTGCACAACTTACTTATTCAACCCAATGACACAATTTTTGTAAATGCAAAACAAAATCAAAAGTTATACGTTATGGGTGAGTCAAATAAAAGCCAAGCACTTACTTTACGTGATCAAGGCATGACCTTAAGTGATGTATTGGGTGAAAGTGAAGGTGTTAACCCTTATTCTGCAAGTGCTGCACGTATTTTTGTGATGCGTACAGATTTAAATACTAAAACCTCTACAATTTATCATTTGAACTTAAGCAGCTTAGGCAATTTAGCTTTAGCCAATCAATTTCAGATGCAAAAAAATGATATTGTATATATCGATGCAACGGGGCTTACACGTTGGCAACGTATCATGAATCAAATTGTGCCTTTCTCGAGTGCACTTTACACATTTGACCAGTTAGGTAAATAGCATGCAAATTCAAAATGTTTTAGTTGTATGCATTGGAAATATATGTCGTAGTCCCATGGCTGAATATTTTCTAAAAAACAATCATCCCAATTTAAATATTGAGTCTGCAGGTCTCTCTGCAATGTCTGGGCATTCAGCAGATGCAAAAGCTATTCACTGTATGGATCAACTGAATATTGATATGCGTCCACACATTGCTAGACAAATTACTGCCGAAATGATTAAAAAATCAGATTTAATTTTAGTCATGAGTAATAATCAAAAAAAACATCTTGAGCAAACTTGGTCTTTTGCCAAAGGAAAGGTTTTTCGTTTGGGGCATTGGCAAAATCAAAATGTGCCCGATCCTTATCAACATGATCAAACTTTTTTTGATGAAACTTGTCGCAACATTCAAAAATACGTTTCTGACTGGCAATCCCATTTTTAATTTTTAGCAGTTTTATTTCATGAATTCGAATAGCACACCTCAAGACGATACCATTGACTTAAAAGAATTATTCTTTTCTTTGCTGTCGCAATGGAAGCTCATTGCTCTATGTACACTCCTTAGCCTCGTTTTCGCTCTCCTTTACTTAAAAGTAACGCCAAATGTCTACTCAACGGATGCTATGATTCAGGTTGAGGACGCTAAAGGTGCTGGTGCCGCAGCTCTTTTAGGGAATTTAGGAAGCGCACTACCAGGTGGAATGGGTGGAAAGTCAGCTGCAGATGCGGAAATTGAAATCTTAAACTCGCGCAAAGTGCTCGGACAAACCATACAAGACTTAAAGCTAGATATTCGTATCACCGATGAACAAAGTAGCCTGACGTATCGTTTGCTCAACACAGTTCAAAGCAAAGTTATCTATAAAAATAATGTTGTGACATGGCAAGATAAAAAAAATATATTTGTTATTCAATCTTTTGATGTGCCTAATTTTTATCTAGATAAAAAACTCACACTAAACTTTATCAATGGACAAGAGTTTAGCCTGTCTTATAAAAAAGATGTAGTGTTTAAAGGCAAGTTAAATGCGATCAATCAAAGCCTAGATCAGAAAGGTGTATGGAAAATTCAAATTTATGCGAAAAACCCTATATCACATGATTTTTCAGTCACTAAATTATCTATGCCTTCAGCCGTACAATGGATTAAAAAAGATTACGGCGTAGCGGAAAGAGGTAAAAACTCTGGTGTGATTGGTCTTAACTACAATGGTGAAGATAAAGAACATATCACACAAGTACTTAACCACATCTTAAATATTTACCAAGCACAAAATATTGAACGTAAATCACTGGAATCGGCTCAAACATTGAGCTTCCTTGAAAAGCAACTGCCTGAGTTAAAACAACAACTCGAAGACTCTGAAATTAAATTTAACCGTTTCCGAGAACAATATAACACAATTGATGTAACACAAGAAGCGGAGTTAATGCTAAAGCAGAATGTTGAGCTTGAAAAATTAAAAATCCAACTACAACAGCAACAAGCAGAACTCTCTTCAAAATATACGCCTGACCACCCATTAATGTCAGCAATTAACGCTCAACTTTCTGAAATTAACAAAAAAACTTCAGAAATGACTCAATCCATTAAGCGTTTACCTGAAACCCAGCGACTGTACTTACAACTGCACCGGGATGTTAAAGTAAATGCTGAGTTATACACTGCGTTATTGAATAGCTATCAACAACTCAAAATTGCCAATGCAGGTGAAATTGGTAATGTACGCATTATTGATACTGCAATTGAACCTGTAAAACCAATTAAACCTAAAAAGCTCATCATATTAGTACTTGCTATTTTTGTAGGTGGTTTTCTGGGTACATTGTTGGCCTTACTGCGTAATATGTTGCGCTCAGGTATTAAAGACTCCAATAAAATTGAAAATGAACTTGATTTACCTGTTTATGCCACTGTGCCACGATCACCTGCGCAAGAAAGCCGTATTAATATTCTGAAAAAGAAAAAGAATATTCCTATTCTTGCGGTGAAACACAGTGATGATATTGCCATTGAAAGCCTGCGCAGCATGCGTACTGCTATTCACTTTGCTTTAAGCAGTGCCAAAAACAATATCATTATGATTTCTGGCCCTGCACCAGAGTTGGGTAAATCGTTTATTTCAACTAACTTAGCGACTATTTTGGCGCAAAGTGATAAGCGCGTATTATTGATTGATGCCGATTTACGTCGCGGTTATATGCACAAATATTTTAACTATGATGTGCAACCTGGTTTGGCTGAATATTTAAATGGTCAACACGAGTTAGGCAATATTGTACGCAGTACTGAAGTTGAAAATTTAAGCATCATCAGTCGCGGCAAAAGCCCTGCTAATCCGTCAGAATTGTTAAGTACGCAAAAATTTGCAGATATGCTCACGCACTTGTCGAGTCAGTTTGACCATATTCTGATTGATACCCCGCCAGTTCTTGCGGTCACCGATGGGATTATTATTTCACAATATGCGGGTGTTAATTTGGTTGTGGCACGTTACGGCAAAACTCAAATGAAAGAGCTTGAAATGACTGTCAACCGCTTTGAACAAGCTGGTGTTAAAGTAAACGGCTTTATTTTGAATGATATTCAACGTGAAGCGGGTGGCAGCTATGGTTATAACTATGCTTATGCCTATAAAGCTAATAAGGATGAGGATTAAACTATTTACTCAACCGCCCTTTTGCTAGGCTTCCCTCTTTGTCAAAGATGAGCTATATAGCAAAAGCCACCAACGTTAAAATCCCTCCTAAGCTTCCTTTCTTACGCAAGAGTTTAAAGCTGTGCTTAAACTCTTGCTCAGGGATGAGCTCCATTACAAAGTTTATGCTCGTGCTAAGCTCCCCCCTTTTTTACAGAAGAATTTTCTGTTGAAATTTACAACAATACTCAACAATTCACATTGCAAAAATCCACTCAAAAACCTATCTTGGTTACAGTTTATAAACGCTGAGAATATATAAGCATGTTTCCACCCAAAGCGCTGTTGGCGACACTGGCATTAAGCTCCTCCTTCACCTTTGCCCAAGGCATTGTCTTAAATGACCAAAACTTACGTACCGATTTAAACTGGCTAAATCAGCAAGGCGTGATTCAAATTAGTACTTCAACTTGGCCTATGAGTAGTGATGAAATTCAACGTGCACTTTCTCAAGCCAAAATCAGCAACAACAATCAACAAAAAGTAATAGATGCGGTAGTGGCACATTTAAATGCCAATAACCAACTGCTCAAAGCCTCTCTTTTTGCAGAAACTGATCAAAAAAATATTCCACAGGCCTTTGGCGACCAACAAAAAACGCAATATCAAGCAGGTTTGGAACTCAATGCAGGCAATCAAAACTGGGATGCTAAAATTCGAGTCAATGCAGAAAAAGACCCACAAATTGATAACGATCAAGATGTCAATGTTGAAGGTTCCTATATTGCAGCCAAGCTTTGGAATCAATGGCTCATTGCTGGGCAAATTCCAACCTACTGGGGGCCTGCACATGACGGTAGTTTAATTCGTGGCGATGCTAGCCGCCCAGTTTACGGCGTAACCATGCAACGTGCCGAACAACAAGCCTTCAGCAACAAATGGCTGTCATGGATTGGTCCATGGCAATATCAGGCCTTTGCAGGTCAGTTGCATGATTATGATGCTGTACCCGATGCCAAATTGATTGGGTTACGTGTCACAGCACAACCGCTGCCTTATTTGGAATTGGGTGCTTCACGTGCCTTTCAATGGGGGGGTGAAGGTCGACCTGAAAGTTTTGACTCATTCTGGGATGCGGTAATTGGTAAAGATAATGTGTATGGAGATACTCCTAACCCATCCAACCAAGTGGCAGGCTTTGATGCGCGTTTGAACCTACAGCCATTGGTACAAGTACCAATGGGCGTCTATGCACAATACGCAGGTGAAGATGAAGCAGGTGGCTTACCTTCAAAAAAAATGTATTTGGCTGGGGTAGATTATTCATCAAGTTATCAGAATATGCCGTTCCAACTCTATACCGAATGGGCTGATACCCGTACCAACGGTACAGCACAAGGTATCACTTATAATCACAGCACCTATACTGACGGTTTCTACCAACATGGCTATCCTTTAGCGCATGCTATTGGCGGTGATGGACAAATGATTTCAGTCGGTGGTGATATTCGTTTTGATCGTATGAACCGCGTGAATGCACGTTTGCTGTTTGCCAAATTTGATCAGGCGGCTAATCGACCAGCGAGAGGCGAAACCAATAAAGCTTTCCCAGAAAAAGATCAGTTAAAAGCTTTGGATTTGACTTGGACACACTATTTACGCCCAGATATTCCACTTAAACTGAATGGCTGGATTAGCGATTCAGATATTCACGGCAATGATGGCGGTGCGTCTATTGGTATTGAGTTTCCTTTAGAAAAAGGGCTATTTTCTTACTAAGTCTAGTAAATTACCGCACACACTTTAGCAATCTGTAAAATAAAAAATGGATGAAATCTGCATGGGTTTCATCCATTTTATTTTGCATTATATTCTAAAGCCTACACACTTAACTTAACGTAAAATTTCAGGCAACCCCTTATAATTACGGTTTTTACCCAATTCAATTTTCATCTTTTGCAACATTTGATAGGGTTGTTGCTGCACAAACATATTCACAAAGCTTAAAGGAATGGCACCTTCAGGGTTAGCATAGCCATAAGTGCTGACTTTGACTTTCTGATTGCCCAATTTCTGAAATGTCCAATCTCCCTCATACTGACGAATACGCACATAGTCAGGATTCAGCGGATAGCCGCCTTCAATGGCTGTATTTTGAATACTGATGACTCCCTGTGCATCTTTGCTCATTTTTCCTTTAACCACCAAATCTCGGTCTTTCAAGGGAAATGGAAAATCCAGCACCATATACAACAAGAACTCACCTTTTTGGTCATCACGTGACAAGACTTTGACACTGCCCACATAAGGCACCCATTTCACGGCATGATCAACATCTAAAATTAAGGCAGAGGCTTTTTCTAAAGGTACATTAAAGGTGGTTTCGGCCTTATACAAAAATACAGGGCTAGACTGCGGTTGATAGGTCCAGACTTTAATATTGTTTTTATGAATACTCAGTTTGGCATGTTCAATATTTTGTGCAGAGGCCGCACAAATACAGGTGCTTAACCCAAGCATCAGCAGAGATTTTTTCATTTTATTTTGCATCTTATTTTAGTTTTATGTGGGGTCTGATGCGTCATCATCCATGACATCAGACCCTAGTTTTAGCGGCAGATTGAAAATTGTTCAAGTAATTTTTATCTATTTCGGATTCCTGCGCAATTTTTAAACCTGAATATCGTTAAATCCAAGAACATCTTTCATATCGTATTTACGCGCTTCGCGTCCGACTACCCACGCTGCTGCACGCACGGCACCTGCAGCAAAGTTCATGCGGTTGGTGGCTTTGTGGGTAATTTCCACACGCTCGCCATCTGCAATAAACATCGCAGTATGTTCACCCACAATGTCGCCACCACGAATGGTTTGGAAACCAATACTTTTACGTTCACGTGGCCCTGTGTGTCCTTCGCGGCAGTAAACAGCATCGTGTTTTAAATCACGACCTAAGGTTGCTGCAATGGCCTCGCCCATCATCAATGCCGTGCCTGATGGTGCATCAACTTTGTGACGATGGTGTGCTTCAATCACTTCAATATCTACGCTATCACCAAAGACTTTGGCTGCCAATTCCAACAGTTTAATAGATACGTTTACCCCTACTGAATAGTTGGCGGCATATACCACAGGCGTCTGTTGAGCCGATTCTTCTAAGAGTGCTTTTTGTTCATCATTCATGCCTGTGGTGCCAATCACAATCGCCACGCCTGCTTCACGACAAAGCTTTAAGTGCTGTGCAGTGGCGGCTGGTGCGGTAAAGTCGATTACGACATCACAGTCAGCTAATACTTGTTCTAGGCTGCCCACGACTTTCACACCGAGTGTACCCACACCTGCCAGCTCTCCCGCATCTGCCCCCAAGAGACTGCTTTCTGGGCGTTCGACTGCAGCTGCCAATTGGTAGCCCGCTTCTTGAACGGCTTGAATTAAGATGCGGCCCATACGGCCGCCTGCGCCTAATACACCAATGCGTGGAGTTGCTGACATAGCATATTCCTAAAATAGATTCTAAATTGTGCTTACTATAGCAAAACTCGCTGCCTAGACTAAATTTGTCTGCCAAGTTTTTGGGTTTATTTTTATCCGAAAGCAAGCCGAGCTGTACTGCTGATGGTCACTTTACACACCTCAGGCAAACTTTTATCGAAGCGATGCTAAAAATTTATCTCAAAATACTCATTTTTTATTTTATTTCACAAATTTGCAAACTTGTATGCGCAGACTAGCCTGCACGAATGATAACAACTGCAAAAATTAAAGGGGATTTACATGCATTCGAAGAAAATTGTATTGGCATTATTGTTGGGCATGAGCACAGCATCCGTATTTGCAGAGCCTGCACTTCAAGAAGGTGATACGCTTGAAAGCCTGTCTAAAGTCCGTATTAGCGTGACACTACAAGAACCGCTTGCGGTGGAAGTTGATACACCTGAACTTGAAGAAACAGCAGCAGAACATGGGGTTGTTGCAAGCGCTCAACCACAAACTACCGTTGAAACAGCAACCACTGAAATGGTGGATGTTTTAGAGATTGATGTACCTGAAGTCGAATAAGAGTACAGCAGATACAACAAAGGCGATCTTCAAGATCGCCTTTATTTTTTGAGTTTAGATCAGGTTGCGCTTCGACATACCTAATCTAATTTTCCTTAATCAAACAAACGATCAAAGAAAGACTTCTTCTTTGGTGATGACTGACTGCCCTCACCTTCCATCGTCGTCTGTAATTCTTTTAACAATTCACGCTGACGTGCAGTTAAATTCACAGGTGTTTCCACCACAATACGGCAGAGTAAATCGCCCTGCATACTGGTACGCACAGGTTTTACCCCTTTACCACGCAAACGGAACAATTTACCCGTTTGTGTTCCCTCAGGTACTTTCAGGCTCACGCGACCATCTAGAGTAGGAATTTCAATTTCCTTACCTAAAGCAGCATCGGCAATGCTAACAGGCACATCCATATACAGATCAGCACCATCACGCTGGAAGATTTCGTGCTCACGCACCACCACTTCTACATATAGGTCGCCCGATTGACCATCACGAATGGCTTCACCTTTACCTGTTAAGCGTACGCGGTCGCCATTGTCCACGCCAGCAGGAATGGTCACCTCAAGGGTTTGCTGACGATCTGACACACCCGAACCATGACATTTTTTACATGGGTTCTTGATAATTTTGCCCTGACCACGACAAGTGCTACAGGTTTGCTGTACCGAGAAGAAACCTTGCTGCATGCGTACTTGACCCGCACCATGACAGGTTGGACAGGTTTCAACATCATTTGGATTTTCTGAGCCTTTACCATCACAAGCTTCACATGGCGCAGGTGCTGTAAAGGTGATGGTTTTCTTAACGCCTTTGACTGCTTCTTCAAGCGTCAATTCCATCACATAGCGTAAGTCTGAACCACGGCGTTGACGTTGCTGGCCACGCCCCCCCCCACCAAAGGCTCCACCGAAAATATCTCCAAACTGGCTGAAAATATCTTCCGCACTGAAACCACCGAAGCCGCCAGCACCACCGCCCATACCACCTTCAAAGGCTTGATGGCCCATACGGTCGTACATGCTGCGTTTTTCGCTGTCTGACAGAACTTCATACGCTTCTGAAGCTTCTTTAAACTTCTCTTCAGCTTCAGGATTGTCCGGGTTACGGTCTGGATGATATTTCATCGCCAACTTACGGTAGGCTTTTTTAATTTCATCATCACTAGCGGTTTTAGAGACGCCCAAAACCTCATAATAATCACGTTTAGCCATGTCTGGCGATGCTCCTCACGGAATTCTATTTAAAACTTAACTGAAGTCTGAAATTGGGGTCAAACTGAGTTTTACAAGGGAAAGCTGTTAAAAATTTTAGCTGCCTGCTGAATAAACGCGAAAAGTCCTTAGAATACGGCTTTATTTTTCAAAAATTTGGATAGCCCTTTAATCCAAGCATTGATTAAAAATAAGAAGGCAATCACGGCAAAGACCACACCTGCTACGGTGCAGGCTTTGACCCATAAAAAGGCATCCCAAGGAAAAAAGGCCAATGGAATAAACCACAATGCAGCAAACAATGCCAATACACTGTAAATCACCACATTACGCATGATCCATAAAGCCTGTGCCTGTAACCAGACTTCAGTGCTATCGACCACAATCACTTTACGGGCATACCAATACGCCAATGCACCACTCACCACAGTAAATAAAGCAAAAAACATAAACACGTAAGAGATCGCGACAGACCGGCGAAACTTTACCAAGTTATCTTGCTTCATAATGTGATTTAACCCCATCTGTGCCATGCTTTATTTTTTAATCTGGCGCATGCTGTGACGTATGCAAAGGCTGAAAAATATAAGGTGCTACTATATTGAAATTTTCCAAGTTTCGCACCCGTTATTATGTCACTTTTACAGATTATGTGGATTTTTTTTCACTTTAAACCACTGGGCGTATAACGCAGGTAAAAAGAACAGAGTTAATAAGGTCGCGACAATTAATCCACCCATAATTGCCACAGCCATCGGGCCAAAGAAAATACTGCGAGAAAGTGGAATCATGGCCAATACTGCCGCCAAAGCGGTCAGTACAATTGGACGACAACGGCGTACCGTGGCGTTAATAATCGCATCCCACTGTAACTCTCCTGCTCGAATATCCTGCTCAATCTGATCAATTAAAATCAGGGAATTGCGCATAATCATGCCCGATAAGGCAATCGTGCCAAGCATCGCCACAAAACCAAAGGGTTTGTTAAACAGCAACAGGAACAATACCACGCCAATAATGCCGAGCGGTGCAGTTAAAAACACGATGAATGCACGGGACATGCTACGCAGCTGAATCATCAACAAAGTCATCACCACGGCAAGGAAAAATGGCATGCCTGCATTGACTGACTTTTGCCCACGTGCCGATTCTTCAACCGTGCCACCCACTTCAATTAAATAGCCACTTGGCAACTTTTCACGCAGGGCCGCCATCGGTTCAGACAGTTCTGCCACCACCGTTGCAGGTTGCAAATTGCTACGAATATCACCACGTACGGTAATGGTCGGCAAGCGGTTACGATGCCAAATTAAGCCTTCTTCAAAACGGTATTCAATGTGTGCAATTTGCGCCAACGGCACCGATGTTCCACGTGAAGTCGGTATAGCCAAACTGCTTAAAGATGCGACATCTAGGCGCTCGGTTTGATCACCACGTAAACGGATTTCAATCAGTTCACGTTTTTCACGATACTGGTTAATAGCCGCGCCACTGATAGAGCTATTAAGGAAGTTAGCTAAATCCAGACTCGACACCCCCATTTGACGGGCACGGTCTTGATCAATCTGCAATTGAATGACTTTGCTCGGCTCACC
The DNA here is from genome assembly GCF_013418565.1 of Acinetobacter sp. YH12135. Taxonomy (NCBI): domain Bacteria; kingdom Pseudomonadati; phylum Pseudomonadota; class Gammaproteobacteria; order Moraxellales; family Moraxellaceae; genus Acinetobacter; species Acinetobacter sp. YH12135. Next base: position 22,401 of record NZ_VPBU01000008.1, on the reverse strand, counting down.
CCAATCTAAATGCACATTGGTACTGTTTGGATTGGCACTGATGGTGGCTGCGACTTGCTGTGCCCATTGTCGCACTTGTGCCAAGTCTTCTCCTGACACGCGGAATTGCAATGGATAACCCACTGGTGGGCCATTTTCCAATAATGACACGCGAGTACGCACCTCTGGCAATAACAAGCGAATTTGCTCTGATAAATTACGACGAATTTCATTGCGGTCTTCTAAGGACGATGCCAACACCACAAATTGGGCAAAACTGGCTTGCGGCAATTGCTGATCTAAGGGTAAATAGAAACGCGGTGAGCCTGTGCCAACATAGGCTACATAATTGTCGATGCCTTGTTGTTGCGCCAAGAACTTTTCAACTTTTTTAACGGCTGCTTCTGTGGCTGTTAAGGATGCACCTTCTTCAAGTTTTAAATCGACTAAAATTTCTGCCCGATTGGAAGGTGGGAAAAATTGCTGTGGTACCAATTTAAACATCGCAATTGACAGTACAAATATGCCAACTGTGATTGCAATGACGGTTTTTCGATAGCGCACACAAGTATTAACCCATCCACGAAACACTTGATAAAAGCGAGTTTGATATGGGTCGTGTAATTCACCTGCGTGCTGTAGCACAGGCTGCGGTTCAGCTTGTTTGCGTACACGCGCCCAAAAACGTTGATACCACGGCGCTCGCTGTGCATGGCGCTGAAAATCTGGCAATAATTTATCGCCCAGATAGGGTACAAACAGCACGGCAGCAAACCATGACACCACCAAAGCAATGGTCACCACTTGGAAAATTGAACGGGTATATTCCCCTGTACTTGAGGCTGCCGTGGCAATGGGTAAAAAACCTGCTGCGGTAATCAATGTCCCAGTCAGCATAGGGAAAGCAGTCGTTCGCCACGCATGACCTGCGGCTTGCAAGCGGCTATAGCCCTGCTCCATCTTAATTGCCATCATTTCAATGGCGATAATGGCATCATCCACCAACAATCCGAGCGCTAGAATAAGCGCACCGAGTGAAATCTTATGCAGCCCGACATCAAACAAATGCATACCTGCAAAAGTCATCGCCAAGACCAGTGGAATGGAAAATGCCACCACCAAACCTGTGCGAAAACCCAGTGAAAAGAAGCTGACCAAGAGCACGATAATCACCGCCTCAGCCAATACTTTCATAAATTCATTGACGCTGTGTTTTACCGCAACAGGTTGATCAGAAACCTTTTGCAGTTGCATGCCCAAAGGCAAAGTTTTTTGCAAACGGGCAAATTCTGTTTCCAGATTTTCACCCAAAGCCAGAATATCACCGCCTTTACGCATCGACACCGCAATGCCAATGCCATTTTCGCCCATAAAGCGCATACGCGGTTGAGCAGGTTCGCTAAACCCACGATAAACTTCGGCAACATCGCCCAGTTGAATGGTGGTGCCATTCACTAACAGCGGCATTTGTTTTAGCTCATCAACACTGTGCAACGCACCGCTGACACGTACCTGAATACGGTCTGAATGGGTTTCAAAAAAACCTGCGCTTGCCATGCTGTTTTGTTGTTGTAAGGCTTGCTGAATCGCGGTAACAGGAATACCGAGTTGCGCGGCTTTGGTGTTAGATAACTCAATCCATATTTTTTGATCTTGTAAACCGACCAAATTAACTTTGGCAACATCTTTGACCCGCTGTAATTGTAGCTGCAAACGGTCGGCATATTCTTTGAGGGTGGCGTAGTCATAGTCTGCGCCTGTCAGCACATAAATATTGCCAAAAGTGTCGCCAAATTCATCATTAAAAAATGGGCCTTGCACCCCTTGCGGCAGTTCATGACGAATATCATTGACCTTTTTACGCACCTTGTACCAAACATCTGGAATTTGGCTAGAACGCATGGAATCTTTGGCAATAAAAGTCACCATGGACTCGCCCGGACGCGAATAAGCCATGATGCGTTCATAGTCGCCCGTGCTCATCAATTCTTTTTCGATGCGGTCGGTGACTTGTAACGAGACCTCTTTGGCGCTCGCTCCCGGCCAATAGGTTTGAATCACCATCACTTTAAAAGTAAACGGTGGATCTTCACTTTGTGCCAGTTTGGAATAGGAAAAAATCCCGACAATGCCCAACAGCAGCATCAAGTAGACCACTAGACCTTTATTTTTCAGCGCCCATTCGGATAAGTTAAAATTCATATTTTAACGCTCCGTCTGTGTGGCCGCAGAAGCTGCCTGAGCTGTTGGATTGACTGCCTGTACAGCTTGATTGTCACGGTTAATCGGGCGAATTTTTTGTCGATCACGCAGTAAATGCACCCCACCCATCACCACATAATCTTGCGGCTGTAAGCCACTCAGTACAGGCACGCTGTCACGTCCATAAGCGCCCAATGTAACAGGAATTTGGCGCACGGTTGAGTCTGGCTGTAAGACCAAAACAAAAGCTTGTTGCCCTGTTGCCGACACGCTAGATAAAGGCACATATAAACCCTGATTGGCTTGGCGAGTCAGAAATACCCGCGCACTTTGCCCCAATTGAATCTGTGCATTGCCTTCACGTAAAGCCACTTTGACTTTAAAAGTACGCGACTGATCTGCCGCAGGGGAAATTTCTCGAACCGTACCTGCAAAACGGGTATCGGGTTGTGACCATAAACTGACCGTTGCCTCTTGCCCGACCCGAATTTCACTCACCGCTTGTTCAGGCACGCCAATCACGACTTCACGTTCTCCATCAATCGCCAATTGATAAGCGACCTGCCCTGCCGCTAAAACCTGCCCAACTTCAATATTGCGTTCAGTAATCACACCATTTTTTGTGGCACGTAACTGGTTATAGTCGGTTTGATTACTGCTGACTGCATAATTGGACTGTGCCTGTTTCAACTGTGCCATAGCATGTTGATATTGGTTTTTGACTGCATCATATTGCGAGCGACTGACGGCATTCATGGGTAATAATTGCTGAAAACGTTGCAATTCATCACTGGCAATTTTTGCAGCAGATTGCGCACTTTCCAGTTGCGCACGCGCGGCATTGAGCTGCAATGCGGCATCTTGCACATCCAGTTTTGCTAAGACTTGCCCAACTTTGACCTGATCTCCCACATCGGCAAAACGCTGTGTAACTTGCCCTGCAACCCGAAATGCCAAAGCGGTTTGCTGACGTGCTTGCACCTCGCCTGCATAGCTTTTTTGCTCAAGATGTAAACTGTTGGGCTGAGTCACCATCACCAAAGGGACTTCCTGTTCAATCTCGGTTTTTTGCTTGCTGCATCCCATTAGGGTGATACAGCACAGCAGCATCAGGCTGCCAATGAGATTCTGAGTCGTGTTCATCTAGCGTGCTCTTATTTAAACGTTTTTATTAGGGCAGAATACGCAGTATATTAAATTGATTATTTTTTAATTAATATACCACTAGGTACATTAATTAAAACTGAAGCGTCATTTTCCAGTTGTACTGATGCAAATTAGGAGGAGCGTGTGCAGATTCATGTCGGACGACCCAAAGATTTAGAAAAACGCCAACGCATTTTAATGTCGGCAAAACACTTGTTTTTAAAGTTGGGCTTTCATGGTTCTAGTATGAATCAGATTGCACGTGAAGCAGGCGTGACCAAATTAACGGTGTATAACCACTTTCAAGACAAAGCCACGTTATTTTCCTGTGCCATTGAAGAAACCTGTGAAAGTCTGCTCAAAGCACAACCTTTGGACTTGACTGCACATAGCAATTTTAAGCAGGCCTTATACCAAGCCTGTAAACTGTCCTTGAACTTGGTCAATATGCCTGAAGCGATTAAATTAGAACATTTGCTGATGGAACTGGCCTCGGAGCAAAATCCGTTGGCATTACAGTTTTACAATGCCTCACATGCCAAACTTCGCGCGATGTGGGAAAGCTTCTTTCGCCAAGCAGTAGAATTGCAGTTTATTCAGGCCGATGAACCAAAAACGCAAACTGAATTGATCGTTTCCTTACTGCATGGTTTACGTCACCATGAAGTTTTACTCGGTGTACGTGCCGTGCCCGATGCTGCACAATCTCAAAAGATTATTGAAGATGCGATTGGTATTTTTATGCTGCGTTATGGCTGAGCAAGCTAATTTTGCAGCCTCATCATGCGAAATCTAACTCTCACCTTACACATATACGAATGATCAACTGACTCATATCTCCGTCCTGTATTTCTCTCATAAATACTGCCACTTGGCACTATAACTTCAGATGCGCAAAATCCATGCAACTTTTGTAGATAGCCCGCTTGGATTGTATCTAAATCGGGGTATAGTCTTAACAGAGTAGAAAAACACAGAACATGGAGAACAACGAATGATTCAACAAATTGATGCTCCTCTACGCGATGACGTACGCTTACTTGGCAACTTATTGGGTGAAACCCTTAAGTTACACGCAGGACAAGATTTGTTTAATCAGGTCGAACAAATTCGTGCTTTATCTAAAGGCGCGCGCGATGGACAAGCCGAAGCTGAAAAACAACTCGAACAACTGTTTTTAAGTCTGGAAGATGACGAAATCTTACCGCTCACCCGTGCCTTTACCCACTTTTTGAATTTTGCCAACATCGCTGAGCAATATCATGTGGTGCGGAGCCGTCGCCAAAGCGAATTTGATGAAAATGGCGTTTCTCCAAACCCGCTAGATCACTTATTTATAAAGTTTAAAGACAACCAAATTTCTGCAGAAACACTCTTTCAACAAGTCTGCGAGCTAAAAATTGAGTTGGTTTTAACTGCGCATCCGACTGAAGTCAGCCGTCGTACCCTCATTCAAAAATATGACGATATTAATGACTGCTTGTTTAAAATGGATCAACAAAAACTGACGCCACGTGAACGTCAGGCAGTTTTGGCAGATTTAAAACAGCTGATCAGCTCGGCTTGGCAAACCGATGAAATTCGCCAACATCGCCCAACCCCTGTCGATGAAGCCAAATGGGGCTTTACCACCATCGAACAAACCCTGTGGAATGCGGTGCCTAAATTCATGCGTGAATTAGACAGCATTGTGCAGGAACACTGTGGGCAAAGCCTGCCGCTGAACGTTGCGCCTGTACGTTTCGCCTCTTGGATGGGCGGTGACCGCGATGGTAACCCGAATGTCACTCATAAAGTTACTCAAGAAGTGCTGTGGCTGTCACGCTGGAAAGCAGCAGAACTGTATTTACGTGATATTGAAAACCTGCGTTGGGAACTTTCCATTCAGCAATGCAGCCCAGAATTGGCAGATGCTTTGGGACATTTCCATGCCGAGCCGTACCGTGAATATTTACGCGACACCCGAGAACGCCTAAAAGCCACCCGCGACTGGTTAGCAGCGAAACTGCAAGGCAAAGAGGCTGATGACAGTTTGGTCATCAAAAGCAAAGACGAACTGTTACAGCCTTTATTGCTGTGTTATCGCTCGCTGACGGCTTGCCAATTATCAGACATTGCGAACGGCAAATTGTTGGATTTAATTCATCGTGTGAATTGTTTCGGCATTGAATTACTAAAACTGGATATTCGCCAAGAATCGGGACGTCATCGTCAAGCCATTTCTGCCATTACCGAATATTTAGGTTTGGGCAATTTTGAAACTTGGACTGAACAAGCGCGTCAGAACTTCTTGCTTCAAGAGCTACAAAGTAAACGTCCGTTATTGCCAAAATTCATGCAAGAACCTGCACAAAGCCTGATTCAACATCCCGATGTGCAAGAAGTGTTTGCCACCATGCGCACTTTGGCTGCACAGCCGCAGGAAAGTTTGGGCGCTTATATTATTTCCATGGCGGAATATCCAAGTGATGTATTGGCAGTGTTATTGCTGCAAAAAGAAGCGGGCATTCAGCATCCTTTGCGTGTGGTGCCGCTGTTTGAAACCCTGAAAGACTTGGATGGGGCTGCCCAGACCATGAATACCCTATTTAATATGCATTGGTACAAACAGCATATTCAGGGTAAACATGAGGTCATGATTGGCTACTCAGACTCCGCCAAAGATGCAGGTTTTATGTCTGCCAACTGGGCACAGTACCGCGCTCAGGAAGAACTGACTGCGGTAGCGCAGCAACATGCTGTGCAGCTGACCTTATTTCATGGTCGTGGTGGTTCCATCAGCCGTGGTGGTGCACCGACTCAACAAGCACTGTTCTCACAGCCACCAGGATCTATTTCAGGTGCAATTCGCGTGACCGAACAAGGCGAAATGATTCGTTTTAAATTTGGACTTGAAGGGGTTGCATTGCAAAATCTGGAAGTCTATACCGCTGCTACCTTAGAAGCGACGCTGATGCCACCACCTGTGCCGAAGGCAGAATGGCGCGAGCTCATGCATAACATGACCGAACTTTCGGTACAGGTCTACCGTCAAACTGTGCGTGAAAATCCCCATTTTGTGAAATATTTACGCACCGTTACGCCAGAGCTAGAATTGCAGATGTTGCCGCTCGGTTCACGTCCTGCAAAACGTAAAGTCAGCGGTGGAATTGAATCCTTACGTGCCATTCCTTGGGTGTTTGCATGGACGCAAATCCGTTTAATGCTGCCTGCTTGGTTAGGGACAGGCGCAGCAATTAACCAAACGCTCGATCAGGGACAAAAAGCCACTTTAGATGAAATGCTCAGCGATTGGCCGTATTTCCAGACTTTAATTGATATGCTAGAAATGGTGCTATCTAAAGCCGACAGTAATATTGCCCTGTACTACGAATCTAACCTGACCGATGACGAAGACCTGAAAGAACTCGGTGAGCAACTGCGTCAACGCCTGCGGGATGCCGTGACCACCTTACTGACTCTCAAAGGGGAATCGCAATTGCTCAGCAGCAATGATGTGCTAGATCAATCGATGCGGGTGCGTAAACCGTATTTATTGCCGCTGCATTTGCTACAGGCAGAGTTGATGAAACGTCGTCGTTTATATTTGGCAGAACAGAATGCCGAACATACCCCTGTCGATCATGCCCTCATGGTAAGCATTGCAGGGATTGCAGCAGGCTTACGCAATACAGGTTAAGCCTCTACGAATAGCACAACAAGCAGAGTCTGTACTCTGCTTGTGGCTACTGCTCTCTCTTAGAAATGACTTAGGCTGATGCTTTATAAAGCCAAACACAGTGGACATAATAGCGTGAAAGCAGACATGGACTAAGACATGCGTTACCAGGCAAAAAAACCAGCCTAAATTATGTTCAATTAAATTTATTCTTAGTCTGTTTTCATCCCGCTAATGCAGCAATACATTCTTTAAATTTATAAATAAAATTACTTATTTATATTAAATGTAAATTTTAACAAATAGTAAAATTTAATTCTAAAAATAAGCAGCTGGTCAGTTTCCTCGCAAAATTTTTAAAAAATTTAGGCAATACAAGAGTATGATGTGCTCAATTTAGCTTTTGAGTGCTTACTTTATGTCCAGTTGGTTTCCCAAATGGCGCCCTTATGAAGGCAGCATTGATGCACGTCCTGTAGGTACCAATGAGTATCTACCGCCTGCACAAACCGTTGTATTGGGGATACAACACGCATTTGCCATGTTTGGTGCCACTGTACTTGCACCTTTTTTAATGGGCTTTGATCCGAACCTTGCCATTTTAATGTCAGGGATTTGTACCATCCTGTTCTTTTTCATGACAGGTGGGCGTGTTCCAAGTTATTTAGGCTCAAGCTTTGCCTTTATTGGGGTGGTGATTGCTGCCACAGGCTATGCAGGCGCAGCAGGAGGTTTAAATGCCAATATTGGGGTCGCGGCAGGCGGGATTATTGCCTGCGGTATTTTATATGCCCTGATTGGCTTTTTAGTCATGGCTACAGGCACCCGCTGGATTGAAAAATTAATGCCACCTGTGGTGACAGGTGCGGTGGTGATGATCATTGGTTTAAACCTTGCTCCTGTCACGGTCAAAGCGGTTGCAGGCAATCCATTTAATATGTGGATGGCCTTAGTGACTGTGCTATGTATGGGCATGATTGCCGTATTTACCAAAGGTTTACTGCAACGCCTCTTGCTCCTGATTGGCTTGCTCATATCGTATCTGATCTATTTTGTAGTCACCAATGTCATGGGTTGGGGGACGCCAATTAACTTCGCACCGATTCAGCAAGCCGCTTGGTTTGGCGTACCAGACTTTCATGCGCCTGTATTTGATGTGAATGCCATGCTGATTATTGCCCCAATTGCTTTCATTTTGGTGGCAGAGAACTTGGGACACATTAAAGCAGTAGGTGCCATGACTGGTGAAAACCTCGATCCACACATTGGTAAAGCCTTTGTAGCCGATGGTATTGCCACGACCCTTGCAGGTGGTGTCGGTGCACCGGGTATGACTACCTATGGTGAAAACATTGGGGTGATGGCTGTTACCCGCGTGTATTCCACGATTATTTTTGTGGTGGCGGGGGTCTTTGCTATTTTCCTTGGCTTATCACCAAAATTTGGGGCAATCATCCATACCATTCCTACCGCCATTTTAACGGGCGCTTCGATTGTGGTATTTGGTTTGATTACCATTGCTGGCGCGAAAATCTGGATTGAAAACAAAGTCGATTTTTCTAAAAACAAAAATCTGATGGTGGCTGCCGTGACCATTATTTTAGGAACGGGTGACTTTGCGTTGCAATTGAGCAGCTTTAACTTGGGCGGGATTGGGACAGCAACTTTTGCAGCCTTGTTCCTGAACTGGTTCTTTAGTTTGCGTGATCCATCCTAATCAGAACCTGCTGTCATCTGCTGTAACCTAAGCAAATGCCGAAACAATGCAAAAAGACCGAACAACAATAATTGTTCGGTCTTTTTTTTTCCTCAAACGGTCTGTCTAGAATAAACCGTTTTAAGAGATCATGCTTTTGCTGTGGCTTATTTCTGTTTTTTAAGCTCTTGCTTAAGTTGCTTCAATTTGCCTTTATGTTTTGAAATCTTTTTCAAACGTGCTTTGATTTTTTGCTTCAAAGATTTAACTTGCTTCGCCATGGTATTACTCCTTAGTAAGGCTATTCGTTACCATTGTGTTGTTTCACAAAACTACGAATAAATTTTCTTAATTCACGAGCAGCACTAGTATCAAGTTCTTCACATAAACGAATAAATTCATCACGTTCAGTACTATTAATACGAATTAAAAGTTGTCCATCTTTCTTGCCTGTCTTTATTTTTTTGATTTGCTCGTTCATTGCTGATCTCTCCAAAATAAAGACTGCTTTGCAAAAGATGTATATACAATATATATACTTTTTAAAATAAAGCAAACTTACAATGTTAAAAAATGTAATAAAATCATATTCTTTTTTTTACCAATACTTTTTAAAAACCCAGCAAAGCCAAGACAGGCAAGGCTTTGCGCTTAAAACCACCTGCAGAAAAATAAGCAAATTATTTTTAAAAATTATGCTTTGAATACCAAGATGGCATATAAATACGCGGTTTTACCGCAAAAACGCAAAGTTTGGGCTACGTTTGAAGCATCGCCCAAACTTAGGGATAGATCAATTAAGGACGGAATTCTTTTAATTCACGCTGAATAAAATGCTGAATCATATCGTGATACAAACGCTCGACCATGTCAGGATCGACTGCATGTTGCACAGCCAAAGTACGGACTTTTTCAATCACTTCTTTCACGCGCTGCGGTGACTGTACATCTTCCACAGTCTGTTTATGGCGCATGGCCTGATCGACATAAAACTGACGCGATGCAATCAGTTCAATTAAAGCCACATCAATTTGGTCTATTTTGTCACGTGCTTGTTGTAATGAGTTTACTTTTTCATTGTTCATGGGCTTGGGCTACACTTTCAGTTTCAGTTTCGGTTTCGGTTTCACTCTTATACTTTTCTTCTAACACATTACTGAAAATACTTTCAATCATCCACACCCGATATAAGCTATTAAACACGTAGCTTTGCCCATCTATACGCAATTCCAACACAGGAAAATCGGGCTGAGATTTCATTTCACACAGCATATCATTTTCTTTGAGCAACTCAGTCACATCCGCTGTGGTCAGTTGATCTAACTCCAGATCACGCTGCATACGCTCAAAATGCGCTTTAAAGGATAAATCCTGCCCCCTCGTCCATACCGCCTGCAAAATACGATACATGGCATCCACACGCTGTTCTTCAGGCGCACTGTAATACAGTTGTGCCATTTGATAAGTCGCCTGCTCAGTCGGGCGGCAAAACGGCGTAAACGCAACATCAGTACGTTTAGATAAACGTGTTGCCAAACTCCAGTCAAACCAGTCGCGTCCATGATAAGACAAGGGATACACATTCAAATGGATATTGTAATAGGCAGCTAATTCTTCTTTGATATACGCCAATAACAACCAAGAAATCGGGTCTTCCAGTGCAATATACAAATCCAGTTCAGGGTCGAGTGCCTGAATTTCATTGAGTTCTTCGGCATCACTAATTAAATGTTCTCGCCATTCAATGTGATTGATCAAGAAAATAGGATTATCGGTGAGTAATTTTTGTTGTTTTAAACGGCGTGTCAAACGCAATAAATCATCGACCGCATGATATTTACGTCCACCAAACTCAAAATAACTGGCCAATACAGGTGCATCATCAAAAACCCGTTCAGGAAAATCCTGAATTTGATGATGACGGCTGGACATGGCATATAAAGTGCGTAATTTACCCGACTGCTTTTGCCACAGCATGTGGAACACATCTTCGAGTAAATACAAAAAATCCTGACCACGTAACGGCGTATGCCGCAAAATGGTTTCTGCCTGCATTAAGGCTTCTGCAGTCGGTGATTCAGGGGTATCGTGAAAACTAAACCGATGTTGTTTGGCAAGAATTTGTGCATCTTGAATACAGTAATTTTGCCATTCTGCAGCCGACATTTGATTCGGTGCATCGCCACTTTGCCGCGAAATCACCACGGTTAAAGGTTTTAATTCATCGGCCAGAATATCTTCTAATTGCGGCAACTCCTGTACCGCCAAATAGCTATATACATCATCTAGACGCAAATGCACACTCAGTCCGTGTTCCGTGGGCAACACCGCTTGCCGAGATGGTTTTTGATAAAACCAACTCGATCTGATCGGATCGAACCAACGGCGTAACAGTGACATGAGATCAGCCTCTAAAAAGAAAATCCTTGTGGTTTGGGGACAAGCCACATGCAAATCATGTGCGCTCGTCCTTCAATAGTACACAAGGATTTATATCAATTCATATAAAAATGATCAATTAGACCTCTAAATTCAGATCAGTCACTGCACCTTTTTCTGCGCCCGATGCCAATTTAGCAAATTTCGCCAATGCACCATGGGTATAGTTTGGCTTTGGTTTGACCCATGCCGCTTTACGTGCTGCCATTTCCTCTTCCGACACATGCCAAGTCATTTCACGGGTTTCGGCATTAATCGAAATTTTATCGCCATTTTTCACCAGACCAATTGGCCCGCCTTCATACGCTTCTGGGGTCACATGCCCAATCACAAAACCGTGACTGCCACCCGAAAAACGTCCATCGGTAATTAACGCGACTGAATTACCCAAACCTTTGCCAATAATTGCAGAAGTTGGTTTCAGCATTTCTGGCATACCCGGGCCACCTTTAGGGCCTTCACCACGAATCACCACCACTTCACCTTCTTGCACTTCACCATCTAAAATGCCGCGCATCGCGCCAATTTCACCTTCAAAAACGCGTGCAGGGCCTTCAAAATACAAGCCTTCTTTGCCTGTAATTTTTGCCACTGCACCCGTAGGTGATAAGTTGCCTTTTAAAACCACCAAGTGCGAATCTTTTTTGATTGGTGCATCAAACGGTAAAATAATTTGCTGACCTTCAGGATAATCAGCAACATCGGCCAAGTTTTCTGCCAAAGTTTTACCTGTAACCGTTAAACAAGAACCATCGAGCATGCCTGCATCTAGCATGCGTTTCATCAATGGTTGAATTCCGCCAATGGCAATCAGCTCCGACATTAAATACTTGCCCGATGGACGTACATCGGCCACCACTGGAGTTTCCTGACCAATACGCACGAAATCATCTAGTGTCAGTTCAACCCCTGCAGAATGTGCCATGGCAATTAAATGCAGTACACCATTGGTCGATCCACCCAAAGCAATCAGCACTTTAATGGCATTTTCAAAGGCAGATTTGGTCATAATGTCACGTGGTTTAATATCCAGACGTAACAGATTCATGACTGCTTCGCCTGCACGTTGGCAGTCATCCATTTTATCTTGAGAAACAGCTTCTTGTGCCGAAGACCCTGGTAAACTCATGCCCAATGCTTCAATGGCCGATGCCATAGAGTTCGCGGTGTACATGCCACCACATGAGCCTGCACCTGGCAAAGCCACTTCTTCGATCTGCTTGACCTGAATTTCGTTAATTTCACCTTTGGCGTGCTGACCCACGGCTTCAAATACCGAAATAATATCGGTGTGTCCTGCACCAGGTTTAATCGTTCCGCCATAAACAAACAAGCCTGGACGGTTTAAACGCGCCAGTCCCATAATGCAACCTGGCATGTTTTTATCACAGCCACCAATTGCAATCACACCATCATAGGCCTGACAACCCACCACGGCTTCAATTGAATCGGCAATGATTTCACGTGAAACCAGTGAATATTTCATACCCTCAGTACCGTTTGAAATACCGTCTGAAATGGTGATGGTATTGAAAATAATGCCTTTACCACCCGCTTGATTCACGCCTGTTTCTGCTTCGCGCGCCAAGCCATCAATATGCATATTACATGGTGTGACATTGGCCCAAGTCGATGCAATGCCAATAAATGGACGAGTAAAATCTTCATCCTTAAAACCCACCGCACGCATCATGGAGCGTGCAGGTGCATTTTCAATGCCTTCATAGACTTCGGCTGAATGTTCGCGGATATTCTGTTTACTCATGGCTGATTCCTTAGCGAGATGGGTGAAATGTCGTGTTCATTATGACGATTTATTTTATTTTTCATTGTATCGAAAGCGGGCAGGATGTAAACGAAAATGCCTGTCTAATTTCATTGCTCAAATTTGCTGCACTACTAACATTGCTCAATGCAGGCTCATAAAAAAGCACCCCAATTTTGGAGTGCTTTTTTGTGGCAGCTTAAATTGCCAATTCCTGCTTAGATTTCACGTACCGCACCTTTTGCCGCACTGGTAGTGTGCATAGCATAGGCTTTCAACGCTTTAGAAATTTTACGTGGACGTTCTTCTGCAGGATGCCAGCCTTTAGCTTCTTGCGCTTCACGACGTGCCGCCATGGTTGCGTCATCTACCGCCAAGTGAATGCTGCGGTTTGGAATATCAATTTCGATACGGTCACCATCTTCAACCAGACCAATCGCGCCACCTTCAGCCGCTTCTGGAGAAACGTGACCAATTGAAAGACCTGAAGAACCGCCCGAGAAACGACCATCAGTCAGTAATGCACATTCTTTACCTAAACCTTTCGATTTCAAATAGCTGGTTGGATAGAGCATTTCTTGCATACCCGGGCCGCCACGTGGGCCTTCGTAGCGAATCACCACCACATCACCTGCGGTGATTTTACCGCCCAAGATCGCATCCACTGCAGCATCCTGACTTTCAAAAACACGTGCCGTACCGTTGAATTTTAGAATGGAATCATCTACCCCTGCAGTTTTTACAATACAGCCATCTAAAGCAATATTGCCGTAAAGTACCGCCAAACCACCATCTTTAGAGAAAGCGTGTTCTGCATTACGAATCACACCATTGTCACGGTCACCATCTAAACGTGAATAGTAACGGTCTTGTGAGAATGCTGTTTGGGTGGGTACGCCGCCCGGTGCAGAACGGAAGAACTGGTAAACCTCTTCATTTTCGGTACGCATGATGTCCCATTTATCCAACGCATCTTTTAACGTCGCTTCGTGAACTGTTCCTACAGAAGTATCCAATAAACCTGCGCGATCCAGCTCACCTAAAATAGACATGATACCGCCCGCACGGTGTACATCTTCCATGTGAACATCTTGTTTTGCAGGTGCAACTTTACACAAAACAGGTACTTTGCGTGATAAACGGTCAATATCATCCATGGTGAAATCCACACCTGCTTCATTGGCAGCCGCCAACAAGTGCAATACGGTGTTGGTTGAACCGCCCATGGCAATGTCCAACGTCATAGCATTTTCATAAGATGCTTTGGTTGCAATTGAACGTGGCAATACGCTGTAATCGTCTTGTTCATAATGGCGTTTGGCCAATTCCACAATCAACTGACCTGCTTTATCAAACAGTTTTTTACGGTTGGCGTGAGTTGCTAGAATTGAGCCGTTGCCCGGTAAAGATAAACCTAGAGCTTCTGTTAAGCAGTTCATTGAGTTTGCAGTGAACATCCCTGAGCATGAACCACAAGTTGGGCATGCTGAGCGCTCATATTCAGCGACTTCTTCATCGGTATAGTTGTCATCTGCCGCCACAATCATCGCATCAATCAAGTCAATCGCGTGTTCATTGCCACGAATTTTGACTTTACCTGCTTCCATTGGGCCGCCAGATACAAACACCACTGGAATGTTTAGGCGCATGGCAGCCATCAGCATCCCTGGGGTAATTTTGTCACAGTTGGAGATACAGACCATAGCATCGGCACAGTGCGCGTTGACCATGTATTCTACCGAATCGGCAATCAAGTCACGTGATGGCAATGAATACAACATGCCGTCATGGCCCATGGCAATCCCGTCATCTACGGCAATGGTGTTAAATTCTTTGGCAACACCACCTGCCGCCTGAATTTGCTCTGCCACCATTTGACCGAGGTCTTTTAAATGCACATGGCCAGGTACAAATTGGGTAAATGAGTTGACCACCGCAATAATCGGCTTACCGAAATCTTCGTCTTTCATACCCGTTGCACGCCATAAGCCGCGTGCACCCGCCATATTTCTTCCGTGTGTCGATGTTTTTGAACGATAGTCAGGCATTATAAAGTTCCAACTTGGTTGTGCTGAAATGAATCTGAAATTCATTCTGGCGAAATAATACTGTTTGCAAGATCTGTATCACTGCAAAACAGTTTAAGAATCTTTGTATTTTACTACAGCTTGAGGTAGTAAGGCTGCTGCTTTACCAACTTTATGATGGATAAAAAGTGACGAGAACCCACAGCACCTTGTTGATCATACTGAATTCAATACAAAACTTTCATGAATAATTTTTAAATTTTGCATAACTCATTTTTATCATAATAATTTACAGCGCAGTACAGCGACAAGTTGGATTTGTTACAACCCGTTCCGACCTTTGAGCCGCAATTTGTTATAATTGCCGCGTCATCTAAAACTATGGGTTGATTTCCATTGAAAATCGTTTTTGCAGGTACGCCTGAATTTGCTGCAAGCGCTTTGGCAGCACTCCTGAACACCGAACATGAGATTGTCGCGGTTTACACCCAGCCTGACCGTAAAGCAGGACGCGGACAAAAACTCACAGCATCTGCGGTGAAGCAATTGGCTCTTCAACACGATCTTCCTGTCTATCAACCTTTGCATTTTAAATCATCTACCGAAGAAGGTCTGGCGGCCCAACAAGAATTAGCTGCATTGAATGCCGATGTGATGGTGGTTGCGGCCTATGGTTTAATCTTGCCACAAGTGGTTTTAGATACGCCTAAATATGGCTGCTTGAATATTCACGGTTCTTTATTGCCACGTTGGCGTGGTGCAGCACCGATTCAGCGTGCTATTGCCACAGGTGATACCGAAACAGGCATTACCATTATGAAAATGGCTGCAGGCTTAGATACAGGCGATATGATGTATAAAACCCTGTGCCCAATTACTGCCACAGACACTTCTGCTACTTTACATGACAAACTGGCACAGCAAGGTGCTGAAGCGATTGTTGAAGTATTGGCTTCAGAGCAAAAATTACAAGACTATTTGGCTGCGCGTGAAGTGCAAGATGAAGCCTTGACGGTGTATGCACACAAACTGACCAAAGCCGAAGCACAAATTGACTGGTCACAAACTGCAGCCGAAATTGACCGTAATATCCGTGCCTTTAACCCGTGGCCGGTGGCGTTTATCCCTTTAGATGACACTCAAAACTTGCGCGTCTGGGGTTCAGCATTATCGGATGAATCTGCACAAGGCAAAGCTGCAGGCACAATTTTAAAACTGGACAAACAAGGCGTACACGTCGCTTGTGGCGATCAACAAGCGGTGTGCTTAAGCTCATTGCAATGGCCAGGCGCTAAACCACTGAATCCTGTGCAAATCATTCAAACCCAAAAACTTCAAACAGGACAAGTTCTCGCATGAGCCATTCTGAATCAGGCAACTCACATTTGAACTTGCGTGCCCAAGTCATCCGTACGCTATTGGCTGTACAACAAGGGCAATCATTGGCGAGCGTTTTACCTGCACATTTAAGTAAAGTCGCAGAACGTGACCGCGCCTTGTTTCATGAACTGGTTTTGGGCACTTTGCGTCAATGGTATGCCCTAAAAAGCATTACTTTGCCGCTGTTGGTGAAACCACTCAACAATGAAACCGTTGAAACCTGTTTATATGTTGGCTTATATCAAGTGCTTTGCACCCGTGTAGCCAGTCATGCCGCAATTTCAGAAACCGTAACTGCAGCCAAACAATTGGGCTATCAAGCACTCAGCGGTGTGGTGAATGCGATTCTGCGTCGTGTTTCACGTGAAACATCGGAATTTCAAACGGCTTTGGCCAAAGCACATGGTTTGCCAAGTTGGTTGTATAAACGCTTGAAAAAAGATTGGCCTGAACAACTAGAACAACTGACGCAAACTTTAAAGCAAACCGCGCCGCTAACATTAAGAGTCAATACACGCCAAATCAGCCGTGATGACTATTTAGAAATTTTGCAGGAACAAGAGATTGCTGCAGAAGCTTGCACCGTGTCTGAAGTCGGTATTGTGATGCTGCAAAATGTGCACATTCCAGACTTGCCTGGTTTTGATGAAGGCGTATTTTCCGTTCAGGATGAACATGCTCAACTGTGTGCAACGCTCTTGCCAAATTTAGATGGCAAAGTCGTGGTCGATGCCTGCGCAGCACCCGGCGGTAAAACAGCGCATCTGCTCGAAAAATTTCAGCCTAAAAAATTGATAGCCTTAGATCAGGATGCCAAACGTCTGTTACGTGTCAGCGAAAACCTAGAACGTCTGCAACTGAATCAAGAAGCGCAAGTCGAAATTTTGGCTGCCGATGCAACCACATGGAATGCCAGTGAAGCAGTAGACTGTATTGTATTGGATGCACCATGTTCTGCAATTGGAGTCTTGCGTCGTCATCCAGATATTCGTTTGCTGCGTCAATCTAGCGATATTCAGCAGACGGTGGTATTACAGCAACAGATTTTGCAGCAGATGTGGCAACAGCTCAAAGTTGGTGGCACCTTGCTTTACATTACCTGCTCGGTTTTAAAAGCCGAAAATGAACAGCAAATGCAGCAATTCTTTTCCGAACATCAAAATGCCAAAGAAGTCAAAATAGATGCAGATTGGGGTATTCCACAATTATATGGACGCCAATTATTGCCGCAAGAAGGACGCGGTGATGGTTTTTATTATTGTTGTATTGAAAAAACCGCCTAAGCTATTTCTGTTTTAACGATTCTTCTCATTGAATAGCCTTTCCAAAAAAATAACCCTTGAATCAATCAAGGGTTATTTTATTTAGCCAGTGCAATGTTTTAAAGCATCACACCCACTCAATAAAGTGCTTAGTCTTCAAGTTCATCTGGGTTTTTGATCAGGTGAATCATCGCCAAAACTAAACCACCCCAAAGTACCACTGTTGAAATAATCAACATCACCAATGCAGATGTATTCATGTTATTTCTCCGCTGCGTCGTGATCTTTTAAGCGGCTAAGCAATACCGCACCAAGAATAAAGAGCACCACGGTACCACCACCCACGGTGAGTAAAATGTGTAATGGATAACCCCCATAGCCTTCTGCAAAAATAGATTTCAGGGTTAAGCCTAAAGCCACGAGCAATGAAAGCGGAGTCACGATGGTTAACAGGAAATTCCAGCCCCAACCCAATTTAATGCTTGAGTATTGGTTAACGTGTTGCTGCAATTCTTTGAGCAATGGACGACGGAACCAAGTTACCAAAATAATCGACAATAAACCACCACCAACAATACCAATGTTGTTGGCAAAGTAGTCAATGATGTCGACAAAAGTGATCGCGCTGTGGGTAGAGAATAAAATGGTTGAAACAATCGCTGAACCACCCGCAATGATGGTTACTGCACGCTTACGCGACCAACCCAGTTTGTCTTGGAACGCAGCAATGGGCACTTGCAGAATACTCACCATTGAGGTCACCCCTGCAACCGTCAATGAAGCGAAAAATAAGAAACCAAATAAATCGCCACCTGCACCCAAGCTGGAAATGATTTTCGGGAATGCAATAAAGGCTAAACCAATACCGCCCGAAACCACTTCATCTACCGATGAACCTGCGCTGTACGCCATGAAACCAAGCGCAGCAAAAATACCAATACCCGCTAAAATTTCAAAAGATGAGTTTGCAAGTGCAACCACCAAGCCTGAACCAGTCAAGTTGGTTTTACGTTTTAGGTAAGATGAGTAGGTCAACATAATCCCGAAACCCACTGAAAGTGAGAAGAAGATATGACCAAAGGCAGCTAACCATACTTTATAGTTCGCCATCGCTTCCCAGTTAGGCGTAAAGAAAGCATTTAAGCCATCGACTGCACCCGGTAAACGTAAAGCTTGAACCACGAGAATAGAGAACAAAATCAGCAAAAGTGGTATAAAGATTTTATTGGACAGCTCAACCCCTTTTTTCACCCCACCATATAAAATGAACATCACCACCGTCCATACGATGACCAAGCCAATAAATAAAGTAGGTACAAAACCAAAGGCTAAGCCTTCACCATTTTGTAAGTAGCTTGTGAAAAAGAATTTTTCAGTGTCTGTTCCCCATTGCTGACCAATGGAATAGAACATATAACTGCCTGCCCAAGACAATACGCTGGCATAGTAAATACCAATCAGCAAAGTCACCATCACCTGCCACCAGCCCAATGCTTCACTGTTCATGAGCTTTTTATAAGCGGTTGGTGGTGCTTTACGGTATTTATGTCCGACTGCATAGTCCAAAAACAGCAATGGCAAACCTGCGGCAAAGATCGCAATTAAATAAGGGATTAAAAATGCGCCGCCGCCATTTTCATAGGCAACATAAGGGAAACGCCAAATATTGCCCAACCCGACCGCAGAACCAATGGCTGCGATAATAAAGCCTGATCGCGCGGACCAACTCTCACGAGAATCTGTCATAGAACACCTAAACTTCAGGCTATTTTTTGCTGCTTGTTTTTTAATTCTGATCTTTTATATAAATAACTTGCTTTTTCATTAGCTTAAATTTACTTTATATAACGGTACTTTAGCGCACGCAAAAAATATCCTGCAAAAAATGAAAATCTGGGTGTTTGCTTTAGAGTCACACCTTTTGAGCATCAAATTCTAAAGGTCAAACAGCGAAATATTCGGAAAATCTTGCTTAAAGTCTTTGCCCAATATTGCGCTTTTGTATGGCTTAACAATACTCATTTTTGAACAATTTTTCTGTAAATTCTGCTTAGAAAGATGCTTTTTGTATGCATTTTTTTAATCAAACGTTCAAATTCCACTCCATTTTGACTTTATTTTTTAGTTATAAATCGTATAACTATTTGGAATGAAATTTTGATGCTATTTGAGTTATTTTAATTTTCATCTATTTTAGCAGCGCTGTAGCCTATTATTCACCGAACTACAGCACTGTAATCAATCATCTCAAAATTCAGAGTTAACTCATCCTTTCTCTTTATTTATAACGATACATCATTAGATCAGATACTTAACGCTTAATTACCAATAAACGCTCTTCCTGCATATCCCGAATAGCAGATTGAATCCCTTCACGCCCTAAACCTGAATCCTTCACGCCACCATAAGGCATATTGTCCACACGGAACGATGGAATATCATTAATAATCACCCCACCAATTTGTAACTGATCCCATGCGTACAGCATTTTTTCCAAGCTTTGTGTATAAATACCTGCCTGTAAACCAAAACGGCTTTGGTTGATACGTGCAATTCCTTGCTCAAAAGATGAATATTTTTCCAAAATGGCAACAGGGCCAAAAACTTCATCTTTATAAACCTCCAAGTTTGGATCGACCTGTTCCAATAAAGTCGGCTCAAACATCACACCTTTCAGCTCGCCACCTGCCAATATTTTTGCGCCTTTTTTCACTGCTTTATCAATCCACTTTTGCAAGCGCTGTGCTTCAGCTTCCTTAATCATTGGCCCGACCAAAGTACTGTCTAAATCAGGATCTGCTGCTTTAATTTTCTTGAGCTGGCTCACGAGTTTCTTTTTCAGTTCGGCATACACGTCGGCATGCACCAAAATACGTTGCACACTAATACACACCTGCCCAGCATGATTATACGCTCCACCAATTAAGCGATGAATCAATGCATCATTCAGGTCAGTATCGGGTTCAATCATCACCGCTGCATTGCCGCCCAACTCTAGTGTTACTTTTTTGCGTCCTGCGCGGGCTTTCATATCCCAACCCACCACATCTGAACCCGTAAAACTGAGCAGTTTAAAGCGGTCATCCGTGACTAAAACATCGGCTTGCTCACGCTCACAAGGCAATACCGAAAACGCACCTTTAGGTAAATCTGTTTCTGCCAACACTTTTGCAATTTTCAATGCTGAAATAGGCGTGGCACTGGCAGGTTTTAATACAAAAGGACAACCTGCAGCAATCGCGGGCGCAATTTTATGTGCAGTTAAATTCAACGGAAAATTAAAAGGGCTGATCAAAGACACAGCACCAATGGGTACATGCTTGACCATCCCTTGATAATTCGCAGCAGCAGCCGTCACCGCCAAGGGTAAAATACGTCCTTCATCTAGCTGCGACACCGCATCTGCCGCAATTTGAAAGGTATTAATTAAACGCTCGACTTCTGCCATCGCGGCCAGACGTGGTTTTCCACCTTCGGCAATTAAAATTTCAACCAATTCTTCACGCATGTTTTGAAAACGCTGCACACAATGCAGCAGAATTTTTTGTTTTTGAAAGGGCTGTAATTTTGCCATTTCTGCTTCAGCTTTTATTGCTGCACGAATAGCTTTTTCAATACTTCTTGCATCGGCAAGTGCAACACGCGCATATACTTTTTGAGAATATTTATGCTGAACGGCTAGCCATTGCCCTGTTTCTACTGCTTTATTGGCAAGATAGAGCGGATAATCGACAGGTGGATGGACATTTTGCATACTGAAATCCTCTATATTTGGCGCGAATTAGGCTATATTTTTACAAGAATTTTGATTGAAGAAAATGTATGATGCGCTAAGTTGGACAATATTTCACATGATTTTTTGTCACGAGAACATCACCACACTATTCATCCCAACTGATGATGACAAAATACTAGGGTTTATATGCTTACATTACAACGTTTTGCTTTAGCATGCAGTTTAATTGGTTGTTCAGCGGTGCATGCCGATATTATTGGGGTAAAAGCCAGTGTAGATTATTGGAAATATAACATAGACTGGAATCAGGCTCAGTTCTCGCCAAACTTAGATGATGATTTTGCCATACCCTTCAGTCTGGCAGTGGAACATCCTGTGCCTTTTTTACCCAATGCCAAAATTAAACATGCCAATTTGCAGGCCGAAAGCGAGCAAAGCACTGCTGGCGTAAAAATCAATCAGTTGGATTTAGATTACTCAGACTTCATTTTGTATTATGAAATTTTAGATAATATTGTTGCCGCAGATGTTGGATTTGGCGCCAAAGTACTTGAAGGCGACTTAAGATCGAATTTGTTTTCGACACAAGACGTCAGTGAAACTTTACCTATGCTGTATGCAGAAGCAGCAGTTAAATTACCGTTTACGGGTTTAAGTGCCAAAGCTGAAGCAAATTACGCAAAAAATAGCGACAATGAAGTTCGTGATGCTCAGGCAGAAATTAAATATAACTTTATAGATGCCATTTTAGTCGATGTTGGTTTAAAAGCAGGTTATCGCATTTTAGATATTAAGCTCAATCAAGATTCCAATCAGGAAACTCAATTAGAATTTAAAGGCCCATATTTAGGTTTAGAAGCACATTTCTAAGCATCTGATATTTATATAAGTTTAAAACCCTTAAATTATATTTAAGGGTTTTTTTATTCATTCTACTTTTCTTTTTTACATAAAAAACACCCCCAACGCTAGTTGAGGGTGTTTGAATAATGAGCTGGCGATGACTTACTCTCACATGGGTAACCCCACACTACCATCAGCGCGAAGAGGTTTCACTTCTGAGTTCGGGAAGGGATCAGGTGGTTCACTCTTGCTATGGTCGCCAGCACAA